>SFJN01000161.1 GCA_004555055.1 Bacteroidales bacterium
GCATGTTGGCTATGCCTTTTCGCAACGGCCAACTTCGTAATCCTCAATGGTGCCTGTAGCAGAGGAGAAGTTGATGCCCACAAGTATGACGGGGCGGGCATCGGAAAGGTAGGGCTTGTAATAACCTTTTGTATGGATTTGCGCCAGGGCTTCCCTGCCGGAACGGTCCAGCTTGAACTCCATCACATAGATGAAGCCGGGGCATTCCACCACGCAGTCGATGTTACCCTCAGAGGTCTCTTTCTCAATATAGTGGGTATAGCTGCCCACCATCTGGAGTATCAGATAGAAGGAGGCATGGAAATGACGCTCGCATTCGAACGGCATACCCTTACGCAACAGACGGTGGGAGACGGAGGCGAGGAGCGACTTCATGCGGAGGATGAAGGCCTCGGTACGACCGGCCTCAAGGTCGTCCGTGGCAGTCTGAAGCCAGTTGGAACTGCCTTCATAACTCCCACCAAAATAGTCGGAGGCCAAGACGGTGATGAAGCCGCTGCGGACCTCCCTGTTCGGGAAGTCGAGAAGGTAGGTGTTGCGACGGGGATTGTAGTCCTTGATGGTCAGGTATCCGCTCTGATAAATCATCGGGAGCGGCCTTTCCACATCGGCCTTGTAGTCCACGAACATCTGGGCCTCGTAGTATTTTCCCACAAGTTCGTTGATGTTCTCCTCGCAATGCGAAAGCAGACGGACAAGGTAGGTCGGAGTGCCCGAGGCGAACCAGTAGTTGTCCATCCTCATCTTTGAAAGACAATTCAGGATGCTGAACGGGTTGAAGATGTCGGTCATACGGGCACTGAAATGGTAACCGTCGTATTGCGCCTTGAGCCTCTCCACCGTTTCGTCGAAGCTCAGACGCTGATATTCCGCCAGTTCGCGGATGGGACCGTCAAACACCGTGAGCAACTCATCCTGGGTGATGCCGCAAAGGGTTTCATAACGGGCATCCATACTGATGTCATTGGGCTGGTTGAAGCCGCTGAACACGCTCACCTGAGAGAATTTCGTCACACCGGTTAGGAAGACGAAGCGGAGATAAGGGTCGGCAGACTTGAAGACGCCGTAGAAACCCTTCAGCAATTCGCGGTTATAATCCTCAAGTTTCCTCGTGTTTCCATCGGTAGTGCGGATGACTACATCTGAATCGAGCACATCAAGGATGGGCTTGTCGTATTCGTCTATCAGCACCACCACCTTACGGCCCGTCTTCTGATAGGCTTGTGCAAAGGCATATTCAAGGCGGTCACCCAATGTCTGGGCATGCGGACTCTTACCGTAACGGTCCTCTGCCGTGGCTACAAACGTCTCCAATGTCTTGTCAAGTTCATACGGCAAGGTGAAGACCTTCGCGTTGAAGTCAATATGGAACACCGGATACTCCGCCCACTCACGCTCAAGTTTCTCGATGGCCAGTCCCTTGAACAGTTCCTTCTGACCCAAAAAGTAGCTCTTCAGCGTGGAGAGAAGCAGACTCTTCCCGAAACGTCGCGGACGGCTAAGGAAATAGACTTTTCCCTCTGTGGCAAGACGATGGACAAGGGCGGTCTTGTCTACATAGAAATAACCGTCCGTAACGATTTCGCTGAACGTCTGTATGCCGATGGGGTATTTCATGGTGTAAAAAGGATGTAATGAAAATTTGCGACAATGTCCGGGCCCTCATTGCGAGGGTCCGGAACATTCTGTCTGCACTATTCGTATACTATGGTTCCCTTCGCCCTTCCTCATGTGAGAAAGGAAGGAACTGAAGTTCGCGTCAGTGGCGTTCGCGGCGTACAGTGATGGTGCCGGACTTTGCCGAGGTGGTCTTCGTCTTCGCCGGTTTGGCCGTCTTGGGTTTGGCCGTCTTGGCTGCCGGAGTCTTCTTTGCAGTAGAGGACTTCGTCGTGGTGGTACGGCGCGAATTGCCGGTCGTCGTGGTGCGGCGCGACGTGGTCGTCTTGGCGCTCTTTGCCTTCTCGCCCTCCTTCACGTTGGGAGCGTCCACACCTTCGGGGTTGGGATATTCGTAGGTGATTTCTATGGGTTTGCCCTCGCGGTCGAGCAACGGCTCGCCCTTTTCATTGACGGCGAAGCCGCGGTCGTTGACGAGGACGGTCACCATGCGGTTGTCCTTCTTCAGGTTTTCGGGCGAGGCCACAGCCACACTGTCAGCCACGGCAAAGGCGATGCGGCGACCTTGGGCATCTACAAGCCGGCCGTCGGCGTCGCGGGTGATGAGGAGTCCGGCGGTATCGGTGACGGCCTGACCGAAGACATTCTTCACCGAATCCCGGCGATGGCCCCACACATGGTCTTCGAAGCGCGAAAGTTCCTTCTCGATGCGCTCGCGTTCCTTGGCCTGCGCCGCATCGTCTTCGGCATACTGCGCGATGATGCGGTCCTGCAGGTTGGTGGTCTTGTAGATATCGCCTGTATAGCGGTTCATGGTGAAATAGTCGTCGGCACTGATGACGGAGGCATTGTTGATGCTCGAACCCATCAGCGAGAGTTTGGCGAGATAGGGGGCAGCCTCCTCATAGTTTACCCAGAAGAGGGGGATACGCTGCATGTCGCTCTCCCCGAACTCGTTGGTTCCGCTCACCATCACGGGGCAGAGGGCGGTGACCTTTGTACGGAACGATGCGGTATGCTGGTCATAGACGACGCTTTCCTTGACGAAGTAGAGTTTTACCTCTTCCGAGGGGAGGTCAGCATCGTTCACGCGAATCTTGCCGTCGCTGCTCTCGTAATAGATATTGTAGGTGTCCATGATCTTCTTCCCCTTCAGCTGGTGGGCCTCGTCGAAATGCTCGTTGGCGTCAAGGGTATACTCATAGGCCTTGATGTTTCCGCGGAGAATCTGGCGGAAGAGGTAGACGAAGAGGTTCTGCCGTCCGCCGGAGGGTGTCACGGGATAGTAGAGTGCGGCGTTCTCCTCCTTCGTCAGGTCGATGGAGCGGTATATGTCTCTCCGCCATGCGGCATCGTCGGGAACGTTTGCTGCGGTGGGGAATTCGCGTATCGAACCGCCTGCGGCCGGCTTGTTCACCACTCCGGTATTGCGGCGTGCCTGCGGCCGGTTGGCGGGAGTGGCGGTGGTGTTCTGTCGCGCTTGCGGCCGTGCGGGCTGCGACTGTGTCCGGGCATTGCGCGTCGGCATGCCGCTCCTCGACACTTGCTCTGCGGGGGGCGTGGCCTCGCCGTCGTCCGTCACTCTGGTACGTGCCGTCACAGGACTCGACATGGGGTCACGGGCCGGAGCGGTATTTTCGGTCTTGTCCTTTTTGCCCATCGAACGCCGGGCGGGCAGTTGTGCCGATGCGGCCAGCACACCTGCGAAGAAGGCAAGGAGAATGATGCGATATGCTTTCATAGGGAAAGGATGAACGGTGGGAATTCATAGGACCCACCTTTAATATATATAAGGGGATTTGGAAACCTTATGATAGGGGGATGTCGGAACTTTAGTTCACAATCACTTCAAGGGCTCCGGGCAGGGTGCGCTCGATGCCGTCAGGACCAATGGCGCGTACCGAACTGATATAGAAGCGTTTGCCCTTGTTCAGGGTGCGCATCAGGTCGCGCTGGGCATCGGTGAAGTTGGCACCTGCCGACTTTTCGGGACGGACGTTGCCCATACGGTCGAAGAACACGCATTCGAAGGAGAGGACCTTGAAGGGGATGTTGAGCAGACCGTCGTCGATGGCGGCTCCGAGGGCTTTGGCGCCTACGATGTTGCCTTTGGCAATGCGGCCGCCGCGGAACATGTCGTCGCCCACCTGGATGTAGGCTGTGGGGTCGGGGAGCTTGCGGACCTTGAACGAGAATTTGCCCATGGGTTGCTGCTTCCCGTTCACCACACCGTGGATGTCGAAGGTGACGTCCTGGCCCACTTTGGCGGGACGTGCCACATAGTGTCCGTCGCCTTTCGGGGTCAGCTGACCGCCGGTCATGCTCACGCTGATCTTGTCGCTGCTCACACCGGAGGCACTGATGGAGATGGGGTTGTCGAAACCGGCATAGAGGACGTTCATCAGGTCGGCGGCCACCGTGGCGCCGCTGGGGGGTGCGATGACGTTGTAGTGCTGTTTGAAGTCGCGGCGGATGATTTCGCCGGCGGCGTTGGGCATCATGATGTATCCGGCAAAGTCGTACTCCCCGGGACCGCCTACGCGGAAGTTGTAGCTGCCGTCGGAGGCTATCTTACGGCCGTTGACGTAGATTTCCGGACGCTGGGTGGTATCGACGGCGGCCATGAAGATGCGGCTTCTGAACTCGTCGCCGGGGAAGAGGGTGGTCTGCTCGGGCAGGCAGTAGGCGCCGAGCTCGTTCACGCGGATGTCCTTGACGTCAACGTTCGATATCAGACTGTGGAGCACCTCGCTCTCTGCCTTGCGCACGTCGCTCTCGAGTTTCGAGAGCATGGTGACGGCGGCAATGGCGGGCATGGTCTCGAACATGTATTCCTGCCAGGCCTTATCGCGGTTTTCGGCGGTCTTGGGCACCTCGGTACTCAGGTTCGATGCGATGATGGCGCGCTGCCGGGGGTCGGTGACGTAGCCGAGGATGAACTTGCGGTATTTGTTGATTTCCTCGTAGAGGCGCCGGCCGTGCTTCTTCGGACCGTTCAGCATGACGGCGTCCGAGGCGTTGAGGTCGTCCTTGTTCTCCAGGGCCTGGGGGTTGCCGTCCTTGCCGTCGGCCTCGCGGGCGATGGCCCATTTCAGCAGGTCGGCATAGGCGCAGAGGGAGTCGGAGGCCGACTTTACGCCACGGGCCTTTTCAAACCAGGGTCCTACCTTCGCAGGATTGGTCTGCATCTGCTGCTTGAAGTCTTCGTATATAGCCAAGTTCTCCTTCTCGGCGTTCGAGGTGCTCCGTTCCAGGCTGTCGCTCACCACGGAGAGGCCCTTGAGCACGTCGGTCGAGACGTTGAGCGCCAGCATGGCCGTCAGCACGACGTACATGAGGTTGATCATGCGCTGGCGCGGAGAGACCGGGTTTTTCTTTACTCCCATATTGCGGTTGGGGTCATTATAGTTTGGTTCGGAGGGTGCGGCAGCTGCTGGCCGCAACGTCCTGTTATTCTTCTACAGTGGTCTGGGGTGCAGACTGTGGCATGGCACCCATGGGGTTGGTCATGATGGAGAGCTGCTGCATCATGCGGGCATAGATGCTGTTCACCTCTTCTATCTTGGCAGCCAGCTGGCGGGTCTGCTCGTTGATGTCCTCGATGGTGGTCACCTGGCGGCTGATGCTGGCGAAGTGGAGGTCGTAGACCTTGTTGATGCCGATGAGGGTGCGGTTCAGGTTTTCCATCTCCTGCGAGTCGCGTGTCAGGCGCGCGCTCTGCTCATCCACCTTTCCGAGGGTTTCGGTCAGGGTTTCGAGCTTTTCGATGTAGTCCTTCGTGGCGGCTTCCATCTCGGGCGACAGTACGGCCTGTGCGCGGCGCAGAAGTTCGTCGTTCGCCAGACGGATGATGGTGGCAAGCTTGTCGGCCTGCTGCTCCACGGTGGCCTCGCCTTCGGGGGTGTCGTAGATTTCGTCGATGGCCTGACGGATGGGGTCAGCGGGGGCGGAGGCGGGGGTGTCGGTGTCGGCATCGATGCCTTGCCCGGTTCCGCCACCGATGATGATGGTGCCGCCTGCCACTCCACCGCCCATCACGGGCACGGTCTGCGGGGCACTGCCGCCGGAAACGGCGGACTGCTGCACACCAACTTCGGCCGATTCTTCGGCGGCGACAATCTCTTCGTCGGTCTCAAAGTCGGCGGGGAGTTCCTTACCTACGGAGTTCTTGTCGAAGGGGCGGTCGAAGGCCTGGAGGAAGAACACGAAGGCTTCGGTACCCATACCCAGGAAGAGCATGAGGTTGCCGCCGGGAAGGTGGGTAAGTTTGAAGAGGGCACCGAGGATTACCACCGATGCGCCCCAGGAATAGGCGTAGTTGAGGAAGGTCTGGCCCGGCACACTGTCGATCCAGTGCTGCATGCGGGTGACGGGATTGAGTTTGAAGGCCATATCTTGATGATTGATGGGTCGGGGGGGGAGGG
>SFJN01000010.1 GCA_004555055.1 Bacteroidales bacterium
GTGTCAGGATTGTGAAATTTCCCTGGAGATTGCCAAGTAGCTGATCCACGCTATTGTATTCGTTTCCCTCAAATATGGAAGCAATTTCGCCGTCTGCGTTGTAAATGTTTATAGACTTGTTCTCGGGTAAAATCTCGATTCTTTGCCCGTCCGTGACGCCTGCGATCACCCTGTTTGCAACCAGACTATTGATAAACGCCTTGTTCGCGGCGAGGCTCTCCACATCAATGGCGTTCGCTTTTATTCTGTCAGCAAGCACCAAAGCCGTCAGGATAGGTGCCATAGAGTTCATCTGCGTCCAATATTCGCCTACGGCGAGCGGAATAGGTGACGGTGATACAGATATTATCTCAACGACAGTATTGTCATTGTTCTCGTCGCCGGATACATCCTTCGTATAACCGACATAGAAAAAATGCTCGCCCGGCTTGGGTACCGCTATCTCAACTGTTTGAGTATTTGTTCCTGATACCTTGGCAAGATAGCTCGTCGTGCTGAAATCAGCGTCAAGGCCGCACACATATCCCCAATCATAATTCGCCTCCGACGATGCCGTTATCTTTACCGTGATCTTTGTGTTTGCCGCCGTTGTCTTGAACTTGATTTTCGCCCATGTCGCATTATTGCCCGTTATGGTGTCTGAGGTGAAAACATTGTCTTCTTGTGTCCAGTTACCCTCTGACGAGAATGTCACCGTGTCACCGGAAGTATGCGTCTTTCGACAGATATACCCGGCAGGCGGAGGGGTGTCACTGTTCGGGTCATACATGGTTATACCGTTCACATAAACGACGTCAATAATACCCTGCCCGTTGGAATCGCGGTAATATGGATTGTTATCATTCCTGTACTCCACGCCAGCGACCCATTTCGAGTACCGATAGGACAGGCCGTCCACACCGAACACGCCTACCACACAAGGGGCGGTCTGCTCGGTGCTGCCATCAGTAAACGTGGTCAGCGTGTATTTCCACAGGTAGCGAAGCGTCGCGGTCATGCTCGGCGGCGTGTTCGGTGTCCAATCTGTAGGCACTTCCGTTTTGGAAGCCGACACGGCGTAGTAATCGACCTGCGAGACGATGCCCTTCCCGTCCTCGCCCTTGAACTTGCTCCACGAGTACGCCGTCGGGTCCGTCCCCTCCGCACGCTCCGTCTGGTTCACGGCTATGCCGATGTACTCCGTCGTCGTCCTGGCCGTGTCGTACATCTCGGCAGGATAGCCGTTGCTTCCCAGAGCGTCGGCGTACTTTATCCACGTGTAGTAGGACTTCCCGTCCTCGCCCGGCTTTCCAGGGAGGCCGTTGGTGCCGTCAGTGCCCTTGAAAAGCGCCCACGTATAGTCCGAGGCCACGTTGCTCTCCGTCGGCGTGGTCTTGTTGTACGCGAAGCCGATGTATTTCTTAAGCGTGCCGTCGGCGGCCACAGGGTTGTCGCTGATTCCGCCGCCGTCTGCGTTGTCGGCGTACTTTATCCACGTGTAGTAGGACTTCCCGTCCTCGCCCTTCTCGCCCTTTATCTTCGACACCTCCCATGCTCCCCACACACCATTGCTCTTCTTCCGCACGGCCATCCACACATCATCCGATGTGGCGGTATTGTGCCAAAGTTTCGGTGAACTTGTAGGATTTCCAGGATTACTCGCGGCAGCCGAGAACTCGAAATCAATGTCCGCCGTGTCTGTTACCACGGAAGGCGTTGTCCATGCCGCCTGCTGCGGTGCGCCTCCAGTGTTTGTGAATATCCTTGTTGACATCCACAATTTTTCCTCGCCTCCCGGAACACCATCACTCCAACCGGAGGGTACCGGGGAATCATACGCACCACCTACGGGTGCATCTATATCTTCATTGCTTCTTTTGAAAACCACGCTCTTGAATGCCGATACACCGTCTTTACCCGCTCTTGAACGAGTTACGGTCTGATATCCTTGTGCTTTCATGGTAAATCTGCGAGGGAACCCACGAATTTATTCGTGGGAGGAATCGCAGCAAGCCTTTTGAATTGGTTAATAAGAAATGATTTTGATATACTTTTGAATGTCAGTTTCTTGTAAGAAATCCCTGCGTTGACTTTCGATCCATCAAATTTGCGTATATCAAAAGAACCCGATGAACGTCTTCCGAAAACGAAACAGTCAATACCATTGTATCGGATTTTGTCAAACAGTCGGAAGCCTTTGACCAGACGTGGTGCTTGGTTTTTCTTGCGGATGCCGCCTTTCAATGTGTTGGCTTTGTAAAGTTGTCTGTTGTGCCGTCTTATCTGTCGCATCTGCCACAGTGTTTCGGAAGGCTTTGCAAGGGGATGTCCGCTGATGCATCGGGCATCGACAGCGTGGGATTTGTCAAGTCCATGTCTGATACGGATGTTCTTCGTGATGTAACCGTAAGTCAACCTGACATTCCCGAATTCCTCCTTTGCCCAGTTGTACACGGTCCAGCGCATAATGGACATCAGTGCCGCATCACGAAGGGATACACCTCGTTTGATTTTCAACTTGATTTCTCCACGGTGGTACGCCTTGTGACAGGTCTCACACAGTGTGATAAGGTTGTTCGGGGCATTACCGCCGGTCTGACGGGACTCGATATGATGAACGTTCAGTACCTTGTCTTTTGACTTGCCATGGCAGTGCTGACATGTGTGACCGTCGCGGAATATGACATACTCACGTACATTCCAGAATTCGAGTTGTTCTCCCTGCTGGTACTGTTCACCTTGTATGTCTGGATTCTTGAGCAGTTGTGTGTCGAACTGTGCGACCTCGATGACGGTTTTCGCTATCGGGAGGAAAGAATGGACTTTGCGTATGAGCGACAGATGTGACTGCACTGCCTGTTCTACGGACGGTGCGAGCCAGCCATCAGGTCTTCTGCGGTTGTCGAATCGTGGGGCACGGTAACGTGTCTTGCGAAAACGTCTTGTTCGCCTTGCTGCCCTTCTGGTTGACATCAGTTCCTGAATGTCGCGGCGAAGAGTAACTTCGGCAGCGAAGAGTTCAGCCTTTTCTGTTGTTGCAGACAGTCCGACATGTCCGGTTCCCGCATCCACGCCCAGAGTTACGGGCTGTGTGTATTCTTTCGAATCATAGAGCAGTTGAATGGTAAACGGTTCACGTCGCACAACGCGGGCCTTGCCCTCACGGAGAAGGTGTCTCACCTTACCGTAACGGCTTGTCGGCATCAATGCCTTGCCTGATTGAGAAACGACGTAAACCATAGTTCTACAAAATTTTGTTGTGTGTGTGTTTTACGAATTGCTTCGTAGTGCAGCCTTGCGGCTGTTGTGTACCCCTCGACAATGTTGGAAAAGGTTTTGAGACAGCAACACTGTTCCTACCTCACAGAACTGTTTAATCACTGTCCGCAGAGTCCGGGACTGGGATAAACATCCCGGAGTGCCTGTGTATTCTTATCCAACGTAGTTCAGCGGATATCCGCCTCACTGAGTCTGGTCAACTTGGGCTTTCGGGTTTTTACCTCAAGCCCACGAATTCATTCGTGGGTAGTTGACGGATTATTATGATGCGATTTCGACATACAGCCCCACGAGCGCGGCCAGGTCGTGCGTGAGCGCCTGCCCGCTGTCCCTGGTGCACTTGTAGAGGACGCCGCCCTGCGTGTAGTACTTGCCGTTGAATATCTCCATCGGCGGCGTGTACGGGATCGGGTCGTCCTGCGTACCCGCCGGCTCGACCTCGATGACCTCATAGAGCGCGGCTGTGGCCAGGCTTGGCGGCTGGTTATCCAGCACTGCGGCCACATCCTGGCGCACCCTCCAGAGCTTGCCGTCGTGGGACACGACCTGACCCGCGGCCAGCGACTTGCCCATGTAGGTGTCCCATGAATACACCAGCAGCGGCCTTTTCAGCGCCTCCTCATCTGTGATGTCGGTGCGCCCGTTGTACTGCTCCAGCACCATATCCCTCAGCTGGTCGGTGATGGTCGGCTGCGGCTCCCCCGGCTCCGGCGGCGTGTATGGCTGCCAACCATCCGCTATCACCAGCTCCTCGGTGGGGTTGATGATCTGGATGTCATCTTTTATAATGACTATCCGTGACCTGTCACGAATAGTTCCGTCCTTTATGTAAAGCTGTGTGTCCATAACTAAGATAGTTTTTTGATTACGAATGTTCCGGCAAGATTATCATAACACCACAGGCCCTCGCCGATATCCACGGTATTTTTAATATCGCTTTTTTCCGTTATCTTAGAACCGTTGATATAGTACCCTGCAGTTATAGTATAAACGTTGATATCATCCTTCTTCGTGACGTCCGTTACTGTAAACCTGATTTCATGAGTATAGGTATTCATTTCTTCTAAACCGAAAATAGAAATGACGGTGCCGAACATATATGCTGATATATCAATTCCGTAAGAATTTTTTATTATCCGTATATCACACATGTCGTAAAGTGAGCTCGTGCCGCCGTAGACCCGAAACGGATAGATGTAATCGCTTGTCGTCGTCGGAACATCCCCGGTCCAACTCACAGAATAGGATGCCCCGACAGTCAGTGTGATAGGCGCGTTCATAAGTTCAGGCGAAGTGTGCGGCTCAGTTGTGTTCACAAGCGTCCTCACACCTGGTATGCAACCCATCATTAATTTCCTCATCAAGCCCATGTTCTTTCCCTCCTGTTATGATGACGCCTTGAACACGCCGATGGTGGCGCAGTTGTTGACGATGACCAGCTGGCAGCAGGTGTTGCCCTCGAACGTCGGAACCTCGCCGTTCTGCCAACGCACGTCTGCCGGAACTGTCAGCGTGTAGTCTTTATTTGGTACATAGAATTGGCAGCAATACTCCTGCCCGTCCATATCTGCCCCTGCTGGTAGTGTCAGCGTTAGTCCACTACATCTTCCCACGATGTTGAACTTGTCTGCGGCCAGCTCGATGGATGGTGTGTCCGTCTCATGTGAGGTGCCGTAGCCGATCATGCTCGGGATGGTCTTGACGACCGTCTTTCCATACCCGGTGCCCGCCGCTGAATATTCCTTAAGCTCAGCAAGCCAGTATGGAGAATATCGCCAAAACGTCAGTATGTAGTTTGTGTTAGCCTTGCACTTCAACCTCCCGCCGTCCCTAACAAGCACGCCATCCGTGTCCATCCCCACGCTGGTAGAGATGGACATAGCCTTGTTTCCGGTTTTGAAACGCAGCATTATAGGATCGGTGCCGTTGTCGTTGGTTCCCGGGTCACTAATGTTCAGCGACAGTGATGTCGGATTTGTCATACCCATATACAGCATGTACCAGTTCCCCGCCGCCACAGTCAGTGATGGAGTTGACGATTCTGAGATGTTGGCGAACTGATACTGGAGCTTCAGAAACGCCGATATGTCAGTTTTCTTGGCGTAGCCGGTCAAGTCATTCTGCGTGATAATTTGATTACTTGTTAATCTTGCTTTATATGCGCCAGTCAGCGATGCTACTGTAAACGTAGTTACGAAGTTGTCGGACGATTCCGTTAATATGACATAGGTCCCCTCCTCGTCAGAGTAAACACTCGACGAAAGCACTTGGCCGTAAGCAACGAATATCTTGTGTGCGTCAACTGCTGCCTTAACATCGTTAAACTGTTCGGCAGTCAGGGTTACGATGTCGTCTGCCGAGGTGGAGATGAGATTCTTCAGCCACCCGATGTCGTAAGTCTGCGGGACTGTACCGGCCCTATCGAGGAGCGCCTCCACCTGGGCGCCCGTATATTTGCTGTTATATTCCATATTCAGTTACATTTGATTTGTCTTCAGTACGTTGAACGTCCCGCCGTCCGACAGGATGAAGTCCATGTCCGAGCCAGCGAACGGCTCCCTCCTTCCGGCCTGCGTGACGGTCAGCGTGGCGGACGGCCCTTCCGCGGCGGCCACCGTGACCTCCGCCGAGCGGTCGCAGCCCTCGTTTGGGTCGGCCTCGATGGAGACGGCTCCCGCGCCCTTTCCGGACACCGGGGATATTCTCAGCCAATCAGGTAATGCCATGATGTTCTGTTCTTAAAAAATTGCGGACGGGCGCGGGGTCAGCCGCGCCTGCCCAAGTGAAAGGGACGGTCCCCTTAGGACACGTTCCATGATGTGTTGGAGTCCACGTTGACGACCTGCGCCGGCGTGCCCTCCCAAGGCAGCGTGATGGTCTCCTTGTCCAGATTGAGGAACGCGTCGCCGGCGGTCTGGTTCAGCACGATCTGCGCGGCCACAACCCCGCCGTTGGACACCTTGACCGTCCTCGACACCGCGTCCACGGTGGTGTTCTCCGGCACGGTTACCTCGACCTCGAAGTTGTACTGGGCCACCGCTCCCGGGTCGCCCTCGATCTCGGAGCCGTTGGCCGCAGACTTTCCGGCCGCCGTGTAGGTGGCCGCCATCTCCGCGCCTCCAGCCTCGCCCACGAAGGCGAAGGTCAGCGCCTTGGAGTTGGACTTTCCGGCGACCTTGACCTTGCCTCCCTCCTTGGACACGCTCATCGACGCGCCGTTGTCGAGCTCCACGAACTCCGGCTTCGGCTCCTGGTTGACGGTGTAGGTCTTGCTCCCGGCCACCCCGTCTCCGGTGACCGTCACCGTGCCGGTGCGAAGCACGCGCCCGGTGTGCTCAAGCCCCGTGTTGGTTATCGTCCCGTCACCCGAGCCGCTCGTCGGGTCCACTGTTAGCCATGATGGTTTTGCCATAATCTGATGTGTTTTTATTGGTTTGACATGAATTCTCTCAAAGTTATCCGACCCTCCACTCCACGTTCGACAGCACGTCCACGTAGTCCGTCCAGTCCGCCGCCCTCAGCAGCCAGATGACTCCCGGCGACACGTCGAGCCGCGCCCTCTCCGACACCGGCCACACCTGGGCCTCGCCCAGCATGACCCTCGACACCGCCCTCTCTCCCAGACGGATGTCCGCCGCCTCGTCAAGCCTCATCGCCGGAGCCTCCCGTTATCACGTACAGAGTGGACGGATCCTTCTCCTTCAGGGAGTTGTACTCCACTGACGTGAGGGCGACCGCCGCCGACACCGACTTTGATCCCACGAGTCCGAGTTCCGCCGCCGTCTTGTCCCCCTCCAGCACCACGCCGTTGATCGATGGCTTGCCGGTCAGGGAGGGGTAGCCCGTCGCTCCGGATCCGGATGTGCCGCCGCCGCCTATCCGGACAATGCGGGTCAACACGTTGACCGAGACATTCAGCCCCTCCCCGGCTTCACCCTCGATATCATTATCCACCGTCGCCTCGCCGCTGGCGGACACTATTCTGATGAGGTTGCGCTCAAAAATACGGCTTTTGCCAAGAGAGTCAACAAAAGTGATCTCGACCCCGTAGATGCCGACACCGATGGACCCGCCCGGAAAGAAGGCCGTGACCTTCGATCCGGAGACAGCAACGTTCTTACCGATAACTTTGCGATAAGTCCCGACCAGACGCATCTGACATTCCTTCACGCCCGTAAGGTCGAGCAGCTTATATATACCTTCGTCCTTATCGTAAACGGAGACATGGGCCTCGATTGTGAAATCATTGCCATATACAATAGAAACTATCTCTCTTGAGGTGCAAGTACAATTGTCCATCTTACAATATATCAAGTATTGCAAAGATACACAAATTCTGATTCAAAAACTATTGGTTGTCTGAACTTGTATTGTTTTCGGATGCCAAGGCGCGCAGAACGTCCGCCAATACCGATACGGGGATTCTTCGGATGGAGCCGCCGACCTCCGCCAGTATAGTGTCGTCCTTTGTCAAGGCCGTTCCCAATATTGCTGTTCCTAAATCTTTAGTTGCCACGTTATTAAAAGTATTAAATGTGTTAAACTTTATTCTACTTTTTACATAAGTCACACAATCCGAACAAACGGATTGCTGTACCTTACAGGACATAACGAGTGCCCACTATTGACTATCCTACTGACATAGGAATCGCCAACTACTTTCCGCATGATATCACAAAATTACAAAAAATCACAAAGACCATTCCACTTCGGACACCACGACCACATCTTTTTCAACATTGTCCTTGTCTGTCTGGGCGGTGGTTATCATGACGAGGTTGGTCGCCCCCGTATTCTCACCCGTCACCGGGACACGCAGCAATGAAGTCCAGGTATCCTTGTCCATTATGTTTGACACCCACTTGGCATCTGTTATCCATGTCAGCTCGACATTGGTGCGAACATTGACCACATAGGCTTCCAGATAAACCGGTTTGTTCGGTGCCACCTCTGTGTTCGCTCCGGTCGTGGTCCTGTTCGTGGCAGACACGACGTATCTGTGCGCGACAAAATAGTCATCCAGCGTGTCGATTATCCTGATACCAGCGCGGAACACTGGCGAGATGTCCTCGGCAGACTCGTAGAACTCGGCTATGATAAGCTGTGCCCCGTCAACATCTCCACGCTTCACAATGATAGAGGAGCCGTTTCCCTTCTCTGTCCAAATATCCTCGTCCTTGTACCATTTCACGGTGTATCCTGTCTTCTCTTCGCTTCCGAAAAACAGCCGTGTCGTCACCGTGGCGGTAGGCGTATTTGCAGTAATCTGTTCCGTGGTGGCGGTGATCATACCATAATAGGACGCGGCGCCGGAGCCGAGAATCTGAATGTCGATGCTTCTTGTCATCGGGTAGTCAATCTCACCTGCCGTAGCCACGCACGAATATTGCAGCACGTCACTGTCAAGATTATCAGCCCCGCCAAGGTTCCCCACTATCCTAAGCGCACCTGTTGTTCTGTTAATTTTGAACCGTTCGGAGGAATCGATTGTCCAACCATCTGTTGTCGTTCCTGTGAAAGTCAACTCTGATCCATTATACATCCATTTATGAGCGGATAGGGCGACGGGATTTCCGCTTGCGGCGTTAACCTTTGGTGTCAATACAGGCTGGTTCGCTTCTGTTGTCCAATCCGGAGTCGAAATGCCAGTCGAGGCGTTAACGGTCTGTATCAACGGCACGCCATTACCCTCTATCGTAAGAAAAAGCGTGTCCCCGGTGCGGAGCCGCCTTATTGTAAAATGATTCTGTACAGTTATGTTTGACATAAAGTCAGTTGAATATTAGAATGTTTCCTTCGTTGTCAACAAGCGTGTCGCCATCATCGCTGGCGACATTGTACTGCCCCTTTATTTCCGATTCGGTGTATATGCCAAGCCAGTCCTCGCCGCGCTCGCTGCCTATTTTAGTCTTGTCAAGATTGATATACCCCCTGCCGCCCTCGTTGTGCGTGCATCCGGCCAAGGCGGCGCTGTCGGTTTTCCAGACGATGCGTATCACGCTTTCGGGGCACTCCAGCACACGACCCTTCGTGGTGACCAGGGCCGTATCAAGAAGCTCTGTATCCCCCGGCATTATCGAGGCGCCATTGGTCGGCCTAATGGTATAGTCTTCATATATGCGGTTCACGGAAAACTGCACGGAAGGCGACGATGGAGTGCCGAAATCAGCCTTGACAACGAAGTCGGCCTTGGTCATCATCCTGAGGTCAAGCGTGATTTTATCCGCCTCTATGGATACAATGCCGTCATCTGTCTCGGACAGCTCTGTCTGTGTGCCGTCGGAGCCAATTCGGTATAGACGCACGGTAAACCCTACTCTTATGCGTTCCTTGCCGACAAAGACAGCCACGGGTATTTTCCTCAAATAAGAGTTCCCGTCCGCAAGACCAGCGGCCGCCTCTTCCGAATATTCGGCAAGTCCATGCGCCACCTTGTACTCATACAGATGCAGTCTGTCGAGGAACGGGTTATATCGTATAATCTGGTCCTCCCCGATGCTGATTGAATAAGCCTCGCCGCTTTTCGGCTGCGTCGAGATAACGATGTCGTCGGTGCTAACTTCCACGGTGTTCCCGGTACGTGTGTCTTTCACAACGGCAGAGAACCGAAGTGTGTATGACTTGCCTGCTGGAACGTTCTTGCGGAGTGTGAGTGCACCGTCCTCGGCGACCGTGTAAGTCCCTGTGAAGTCGGCGTGGGACGCTATCTGGATTCCGTCAACACTCCAGACCTTATCTGACAAGGTCACTTCGGCGGTGCCGTCCGAGGACTGCGCCGATATGACCGGCCGGAAAACTCCCGGTGTCACCGTCCTGTCGGGATGATACGCGCCGTCATAAGTCTGTGTGGTGACTGAGCCGGACACCGACACGGCGATGTTCAGCGGCTCGTAAACAAGTCTGATGCGCCGCCTCTCCATGTCACACCGTCAATTCAAGTTGTGCGGAGGTGCCGTCTGAAAGCACGGCCGTAATCGTGAATAAGGTACTCAGACCCACAGTTGCGAGGTCACTGTAATCCTTGCCGTGCGCTATGGTTATGGTTCCCGCAAAATTCTTAACCTTGTCAAGTTTTAGCCACGCCGCGTCAGCCGTGGTGTCGCCCGTGTCACGGACGATGCTCCAGGAAGTGACCTCAGAGGTCTTGTCATCCCAACCGTGGAACACGGAACACTTGACCGTTATGGACTCACCATAGGCGAGCGTATCCTGGCCGCCGGTGTCTATTTCCATACGGTACGGGATATCCTGGAACTGCTGTATCACACCGGACATATAGATATTGTTCAGATAAGCCGAGTAACCGGTCATGTTCAGGCTGAACACGCTCAGGTTCGACAGATCACCGAACTGCGCACCGATGTTGTCCTTGGTGAACTCCCAGCTGTTGACGCCTTTCAGATACCGCTCGTAGGTCCTGGTTGAATATCGTGACGTCTGCCTTGTCGTGTCGGAGAAGTTGCCGTAGCCGACAAAGTGCATGGCCTCGCAAGGATGATGCGTCTCTTTCCAGGTGTCACTCACAGGACGGATGGAGTATCGGAATGCGTGATTGTCGCCGGCCAGAATCTCCGTGACGCGGAAATAGGTTGTGTAGAACCCGCTGAAATGGAAGTTGCCTATTCCGTCATCCGTGTCGGCTAAAGCATTCGTGTCAGCCGTGATGCCGTCGTGGTATATTCCCATGCAGATGTCATCAAGAGCGACCATGCCTATCTCGCCATCCTCCAGATGAAGGTAGATGATTCCCGTGTTCAAGATGTTGCCGTCAGTGTCATAATCAGGCTCGACGCGTTCTATGATTCCGCCGCCCGGAGCGTTCCAACGGTTGCCAATCTGCACGGATATGCGGTTGTAACGAAGTTCCGGAACCTCAAGGAAGTGACGGATGGTCAACTCGTCAAGCTCGCCGCGACCTTTGGCGTCGATGTTCCCGCCAAATCCTGCGAGTCCGCCGGCGTAATCTCCGAAAGAAGACCCCTGCTGCATCGTGATATGGCCGACAGCCACATCATCCTTTTCCTTGGACAGATATACCATCGGCATCATCGCGTTCTGCTGCTGAATCTTGTTGACTGTTGACGCAAGACTTGCGATGATGTTTTCCGGGGAAAGCGTTGACGAGCCGCTTGAACGCGCCAGCACGTTCTCGGAAAGTACCACATTGACATTCGGAAGCATCGCCGTGTCGTTCGCCCACGTTATAGTCATCGACCGTATGGCAAGGAAAAGTATCTGACCGCCGGAGAACCGCTTGTCGAATATCTGCATCACCACTCCTGTGCCGAGGCGTGACATCAGCGTGGATGTCTCGTCTCCGACGAGCGTGTTGATTCGTATCTTGTCCAGCTGAACCGCCCACGTCGGGTTGGCGTAGGCCTTGCTCTCCAAGGCGGTCTGCTTCTCGGCGTTAAGTTTCTTCTCCGCCCATTCCACATAGATATGCGGCATGTCTATACCAATGAAGAAGAAGTGGTCGCCGCCCACCGGCTTAGGACTCGTGGCGTTCGGCAGATACTTGCCCGTCGCCTCATAGTCCACGTCGGACTTGGCGAGGGTGAGCATCCACTCGGAGGAAACGCCGTCAATGGTCTTTGAGCGGTCAACGGTAGGCCAGTCAACGATGGTGAACTCATAGTCGCTTGATGCTGACATCCAACCGTCGGAGAAAACCAGCTTCGCCTCGTTGCCCACACGGTCGCCAAGTATCGGCTCCCATACACGCTTCATATACTGCAAGTCAGTCTCATCCGTGCCCTGTGTGGTCTGGAACACGTTCTTTATCCAGACGTTGAAGGTAAGGGCAGTATCGCTGCTCGCCGACGCCTTCACGGAAGAGGTCAAGGTTATGTTCTTGAAACCCACCTCTCTTGTCGTGCTGCTCTGTCCTCGGTGCGCCGCTCCAATCGAAACGACGAATTTCACTTTCAGATGATAGCTTTCGCCACCCGGTATGCTGGTGATTCCGAACAATGCACCGTCGCTGTCGCGCACGGCGAAAACATCGGTCTCCTTAGGCTCGTATATGAATACAAAATCCCGCGAGTTTTGACGCTCAACGTATGGCACATAATCAATCTGCCCAACGAATCCGGCCGGAACACTAAAGGATGTACCCTCTATTGTCACAAAATCAGTGACGTTCCTATTATCCGAAAACGACTTGGTGCTCGTCAAGTTGGCAAGCATATCCGGAAGCGTGACCTTCTTTGTCCCGTCGCCGCCGGTATCAACACCGTCGCTTCCGTCCGTTATGGATCCCACCGCAACAATCTCGTCAATCCTGCCATAAGGCGACACAGTGACACCTTGTATAGTCGGATATATCTCGTCGTTGTCATCCAGCTTGCCTTGCCGCACACCGTACTTGGCTATCGACTCATCATCCTTTACGTACTCGACCGGACGGAACTTCTCGTCCGTCAAACCTTTCTGGTACGCCCACGTGGATGTCACCTCTTCCGGCTCGGTGGTCGTAGGCACGGGGTAATTGGCGTTTGTCGGGCGGTTCGGGTTGCGGAGCCAACCTTTGACATAGTATCGGAAGTTGATGTCCAGAAGCCGCTCGAAATAGACCGTTGACAACTCAGCGCAGGCGTCGGGGTCCCCGGCGAACGCAGTGTTGTTCGGATCCGCCTTCTTGAAGTATCTGTACGGCAGGTTCTTGTCTCCGCCACGGCCAAGAAGCTGATTGTATATGTCAGCGTCCTCTATCTGCCTTTCTATGCGTGTCAGACCGCCAAGATAACCGTATTGGAACACATGGTCCTGAATGGTCTGCATCTCGCCGCCGACGATTATAGTGTAGCCGTTGACATCCTTTGTGAAATGCCATGTAAGACCGTAAACGTCATAGAACACCGGAAGCACATCCCAGAGATAGGTGTACTCTATCGATACATCCTTGACCTCCGGGGAAAGCGTCACGCCAGGGGCCGTAACGATACGAAACTTGTTCGCCCCGAAATAGTACTCCAGCACACGGTTGAAGGCCGTGATGAAGTCCGTTACGTTGAGCCGGAGAGACGCTATGTACTTGTCGATGATTACCGTGCCAAGCTCAACCTCGGAAAGCTCGATGAAGAAGTACCGCTTCAACTCGGACTCCATCGAAGAGACGAACACCAAGTCAAGAATGGATTTCTGTGTAGAGGTGTCTTTTGTCGCTTGCGGGGTCTTGGTGTTCAGTATGAACTCCTCACCGTTGTAAACCAGCTTCCACTCCTTGCTTTCAAAATCGGGCGTGATGCCGCCGTCAATCTTGACTTGCGCGGTTATGGTGCGGCTGCCCATTTCCTCAAGGGAAACGGTCGCCTGGCTCAGCGTCGCATAGGACGGAAAATTGACTTCTGTAATGCCCCTGATCACTTGTCTATGCAGTTAAATTGAAATCACAAAGACTTGGTTTGGTGACGCGTATCTTCCACTCGACAACCACGACGTCGTGCCATTCACCCTTGGAGTCACGCCAAAAATCCGTGGCTTCCGAAATAGGATAAGGATAGCCGACAATCAGCGTCTTCTTGTAGTCATTGTAGAACCACACACGCTTGAACGTCTTGATGCCGTTGTCATCCTTGTCGAATAGAGCGGCATTGAAGGCAGCCAGCTTCTGGTTGGCATTCTCAAGGCTGCCTTCCGCATTAACGTAGAATTTGACGGTGTAGTCAAAGGCTGCGTCAACCGTCTTCGTGAGTAGATGTTCGCCCTCCTCCTCCGGGTAAGCCGTGGACTCGAAAGCCTTCACGTCGGGACCGAGGCGGTTGTCGGCGGAGACATACACAAGGCCGTAAGCCTCATCGGTATAGACCGGATTTTCGTCACCGTCACCTATTTTCAGTCGCACCCTCAGCATTCTGTACCTCCTTTTTCAGTTTGCAGTCCTCACATACGGTATCGTTGTCGTATCGTTCCTCAAGAAGAAGCACCGGACAGCCGTCGCCGACATTCGAGTACTTGCACTTGCGTGCCTGCCGCACACACTTGTACTCCTTGTTCAGCTTACCTTCCAGACGCTTGTTCATATTCTTGGTCTCCTCGATGATGCCTTGCTGCTCCTCGATATACTTTTTCTGTATGTCAAGAATCTGGGTCACATTGTCAAGAATGTCCTTGTCTTTCCTCTGCCGACTGCGCCACATGTTGCCGAACCAGCCCATGATTCCCGTGACCAAAGGCAGGCCAAGGTTCTGCAATATCTCGGAAAGGATAGATGTCTCACCCATAACTATTTGGTATTAAGATATTTCAGACAATGCAGCCTTGCGGATTCCTCCGCTTCAACCCTGCTGTCGCCGTAGATGTAAAGAGGCACTTTGACGGGACACGGCATATTGTCGGCGTTGCAGCTCTCAACCCTCATGTCACACCCGTTGGCGAAGTGCAGCATAGGGATTATCGCCTTGTCAACGTTCAGTCCCGTGCGTATGGTGCCGGTGCAGTTGTGGAAGACATAGACCTGCTGGTCATCAAGGACCTCGCCGTCGAAGTGACGGTCCACAAAGACCCCGGAGGCGTCGGCGTCGCTGAAATAGCGACGGATTGTCTCCATGTCCGGATAACCCTCCTTTATCGCCCAATCCACGGTCTTCTTGTATAGGGCAACAGCCTCCACCTTGGACTTCACCTCCGAAAGCGCCGCGCGGTTCTCCCCGCACATGTGGTGCAGGGAGGCCTCGTGACGCAGCTGTTTTTTCCAGTCTTTCTCCATATCGCAAAGATAGTGAATTTAGCTCTTTGTGCCAACACAATGGGTGTTGATATTGGCCGACTTCGGCGTTATCACGCTGCGTATCATCTGGTAGATTCCGGCGACGTTCTCGTCTATCCTGCTCATCTGCCCGCGGAACGTCTCGTCGCCGAACTGGACAGAGGTGGTCTGCGGCGTGGCAACCGTGTTCGGAGTAGTACCACCTTGTATCGCCACAAGGATAGCGGCGACGTTGCGGTCTATGTTCGGCATATACGACATGTAGAAGTTCTGCGTGTTGATGCCGGAAGCAAGAGCGTTGATGGACTCCTCGGACGCACCCGCTATGTCCTTCGATATTCCGGAAAGACTGGAGCCGGTGGCGCGGATGTTCACACCAGCGGCTGTGAGTCGTTCCATCAAGGCGGTCATAGCAGTGTTTATCTCCTCGGTTTTGGCAACAGACATCGCAGCTATGTTCGCAATATCTTTCTCGGTCAAAGCGCCGTCCTTTGAATATTCGTCAATGGCATCAAAGACGGGTTTTAATATATTCTGCATCACCTGCCCGGCAAGCGACTTGACCACCATATTGTCAATCATCTCCTTGAACTTCTCCTTCATCGCCGAGGTGGTGCTGGAAAACTCACGGTAAGCGTCAATCCAAGATTTAGCAAAATCCTCCGCCGCCGAGGTCAGATCCGTGCCGGAGAAGTACTCGCTGAGCTGGTGCTTCATGTCGTCCATCTTCTCCAAGATGTCGTCCATGTTGTCTTCGTACTCCTTGATTTTGTCGTCATCCGCCTTTCTTCCTTTGCTTCGCTCGGCATCGGCCATCTTCTGATAAGCGTCAGCCTGCGCCTGGAGGTTCTTCATCTGCTCTTGATAGTTATAGATGTAATCAGAACCGAAGGAATCCTCCATAGCCTTTTCCAATCGCTTGTAAGACTTTTCAAGCGCATCTACGGTCTGCTGCTGTTTCTCTATCTCGCGGTTGGCTCCTGCCGTGGACAGGTTGCTCATTATCATACCCAAGGCGGCTACACTGGCGATTATGGCGGAAATGGCGAGGACAATAGGATTGGTTTCCAAAAGGGTAAACATCGCATTGATGAACACGAGGGCAGTACCGACCATAGTAAGACCGGCGGCGATACCTTGCAGTACCGCCTCACCGTCGGACATTTCGTCAAGGTTCAGAATATCAGAAACCGAACTTACTATCGAAGAAAATGTATTGAAAGTGTTGCCGACATCATTTACCGATTTCTCGGTAGATTTCATAGCCTTGCGCATTGCATCTTGCGCTTCCTTATACTCCTGCGTTCCTTTCTTTCCCTCTTTCTCTAATCTGTTCGCCGTCTGCTTGGCCTTGATATAATCTTTTATACCTTTGATAGCTCCTTGATATGGATTCCTTTCCGTAATCTGCGCCTGTGCCTGCTCTAACGCCTGGACTGCCGCCTTCAAGGACTCCGGAGCGTCACCAGAATCTTTCCACTTGTCGATATACGAGGTTAATAAAGCGATGAGGTTTTTCAGCGTAGTCGTTGATACGTTGTCCATATCCTCGAACGCCTTGGTCCACTCGTAAGTAGCCTTCAACGCCTCCATCTCGATATTGGACACCTCCTTCGCCTCCTTGCTGGTCGAAGCGGCCTGCATCTGAGTGGAAGTGGCCTTAACCTTGGCTTTCGCCGCCGTTTTCTCTTCGGTGGTCTTGGTTGCGTCCTTGTCTATCGCCGCAATCTGTTCCGCCTCCCACTTCTGTATCTCGACACGCTGCTGTGCCTCACGCTGCTTTGTCTCGGTGATGCGCTCCTCGAAGGTCTTGTGTTTTTTGTAGGAAGAGACCAAATCTTTCAGCCACTTGGCGTTGTATTGGATTGAGCTGCTGGCCGCCTCTTGCAACACCTTCTGCCACTCCTGCGAGAACTTGTCCAGATTCGAGAGGATATAGCCGAAGTCCTGCGTGTCTATCGCCGCCTTCATCTCCGGTGTCTGGTCAGCCTTTGAAAGGCTCTTGAAAGCCTCGTCAAGCTGTGACTGAATGCGTTCCTTGAAGTCCTTACCGATGTCGCCATATACGGATATAGTCAGCGTCTGTGCGAGCAGCTCGTCCCCGGTCTGGCCGAGGATGTCCTTGTAGAAGTTACGGGCCGCCTCGGTGTTCTTCAACTCGGTGGAAAGCTGCTTTATCGCCTTGTCAAAGTTCTTCGACATCTGCGACGTGTCTATGTCGGTCTTTGTGTCAAAGATAGACTGAATCAAGGACTGATACTCACGGAGCACACCGGAGTTGATTTTCAAACCGAGAAAATCAAGAATATCACCTTTAGCACCCTTCTTTTGCGCCTCTGCGAACACCGTCTTTTTCAAATCTTCGAGCCATCCAGAAAGGTCAGTGGCGGCACGCTTCTGCTCAGACGGGTCTATGCCCAAGGCGACACCACGTCCCTGCATGATGCTGCCCTCTTTCTGCAAGGCAGCCGAGGAAGACATATACTTCAAAAGAGACTCGTAACCCTTCTGGAAGTCTTTCATGAACTTGATGCGATTCTCTATCTGGATGATAAACGGGTCACTTGATGCTCCGCCCTTGCCTTTCTGCGCTGTCAGATACATGGCATCATTGTCGGTCAGTATCTTCGTGTACATGGCAAGCTGCGCCTGCGCGTCAGCGAGAGCCGCCTTCATCTGGTCTTTCTTGCCGCCCGTGGCAGCGTTGTATGCGTGCGTATAGAACTCGACCGCCTCCTTCTGCTCCTTGTAGCCCTTCGCTGCGGCGTCCAGTGCGTCTTTCAGCGAGGTGAAATTCTCTATCTGTTCTTTGGTGAAGGCACGGACCCGCTGACCGGTGCTCTGCAAGGTATATGAATAGCCGGTGAGGGATAAGCGCCATTTGTCATCAAAGAAGTCAAGCCAAACGCCCACTTCTTCGGAATACCCCTCCAATTGTTTTTCCGCATCTTCAACCAAGTTTGAATATTGCTTAATTTCGGCTTCCAACTCGGTGATACGACGGCCTCTGGCAGCTCGCTCTTCCTCGGTTAAATCACCTTCATATTGCGTATTGTAAGGCCCAAAACGTGTTACTTTACCACGTTCCAACTCTCTTGCTATCTTGTCGCGTTCCGCTTCCCTTTTGGCAAGTTCTGCCTCCGCACTTGTCTTATCTTGCATCAACGCCAATTTGATAGCCTCTTTTACAGCTTCGTTATTGCTTTTGATAGCCTCGGTGTTAATCTTCAATGCCCCCGTCTGCGCATCTACACCAGCGACGGCGGACGGATATGCCTTTGCTAAATCTTTAGTTATGCGCTCGAGCTTTTTCTGCTCCTCGGCGGTCTTGTCCGTCTTTTTATTAAGCTCGTCATAAGCCGCGCATAAATCATCAATATCCTTGGCGTGCGACTTGGACTGCTTGAAAGATTCCAAGGATTTCTCAAAATCATCAACACTTATTTTTGCCTTGTTGGCATTCGTCATCAACTGATACAACCCGTAGCCCAAAGCCGTGATTCCAGCTATCGCAAGCGCGTAAGGATTTTTCAGAAAGGCGGCGGTCATCTTATAGAATGCCTTTGTGAAAAGGTTCGTGGCCGCTACCTCCTTGGCTTTGACTGCGACGTAGGTACGCATCAAGGCTATCTGAATCTTCCTGGCAGCCGTCTCGCCGAATATGAGTGATATGGTCTTGCTCATACCTATTTGGCGACTCCATTCCATCTTTTGAGCTATGGCATTGGCGGCTGTCTGCGCATTAATGGCTATCGTGGTATTTGTCACCGCTATTTTATAAGCCGTCATCGACGCTATCACGCCGCCAAGCACCTTCCCCACAGTGCGCCAGTTATTCATCAACGCGGTCGCGAAAGATAGCATCCATTCCATAGCCGTATGAATATCTTTCGTGTTTCCTATCTCATCATACATGATGGACACGGAATCCTTCAAGTTCATCCACTTACCCTGCAACGTCTCGGCCTGCTTCTCCTGCATCTTATAGAACATACCGCCAGCGTTGGTCATATCCTCAAATATCTCCTTGATCATCTTGAACGACACAGCACGCTTCGATATAAGGTCGAACACCTCGGCGGTGTTGACCATTCGCCCGGAAAGCTGCGAGAATTTTTCTGCCAAAAGCTCCACCAATGGAATCCCGGCCTCGGTAAATTGTCTCAATTCTTGTCCACGAAGCACCGAAGCAGCGCGAACCTGGCCGTAGGCGAGTATGATACGCCCCATATCCACGCCAAGACCGGAAGACACATCGGCCAGACGCTGCGTGGTCTCAAAAAGCTGGTCTGTCTCTATCCTGTACGCGGACAACTGCTTCGTGTATGAGACCAAATCCTTGATTTCAAAAGGCGACTTGATTGCAGCGGCCTTTATCTGCTTGAAGAGTTCGCTTGCCTTGTCGCTATCCTGGATGATACCTCCCAAGGCAACACGCTGCATCTCGAACTCGGCGGTGACAGCACGGATATTACGCAGGAAATTTGTAACCTGGCGCAAAGAGAAGTACGCCACGGTACTTTTTATCAGCGTGCCAAGGCGCGAATGGCTTTCGGACAAGGCAGTGTTATATGTTTTCTGCTCCTTTGTGGCTGACTTTATCTTGTTGCGCACTGCTGTCAGGCGGTTCTCATAATCCCTGAACGCTGCGGACCCGATAGTAACCTGCCCCATCGCGGCTGACAGTAGAGTTTCCTGTTTGCGCAAACCCGCAAGCGTGTTCGCCGGGGAGGACATCATGAATGCCTTGTCCTGCGCAGCTTTGGTGGCAGCGGCCTGCCGCTCTGCGGCTTTCGCCGCTTTAGCCTGCTCTTCCGCCCAAAGCTGTGTAAGGGTTTTGTTCTGCTGCAAAGACTTTGTTATTCTTTTATATTCAGCATACAAAGCCTCCGCCTCGCTTGACAACTGCGAAGCGTTCTGGAACTTCTGCATATATCCCATCTCTTCCCACCTACGATTCAGCGAGGCCAAGGTGGCGGTCATCTGCTTGATGCTGCCATCGTTGGCTACCAATCCCCGCATCTTGTCGGATGCGACTTCCAAAGACTGCGACAACCCCTTTACCATATTCGCCGCGTCCTGCCAGTCCTTGCTGTCTATCGGAGCCTCCGCCATAAGCTGACGCGCTATGTTCAGCTCCTGCGAAAGCTGCTCTATCGTGTTCTTCAACGGGCGCATCGCCGACGGCAGCTTCTTTATCGCGTCGTCAAACGCCTTGTCTATGTCTATGACTACCGGTATCTCAACAGCCATTTTTTTGTTCCTCCTTGATTATGTATGATTGTAAATCCTCGTCCCCTACGGGCAGTCCAAAGTTACGAAGAATATTGTTAACCTCAGCCTTTGACTTGCGAGTTCCCGACACCGTTATCAGCTTATCCTCCTTCTCGTAGTCGTAATCGTAATACCCCTTGTCTATCAGCCACATCGTCACGAGGTTCGCCGAATCAAGGTACCAGTACCGGAGCCACGACCAGAAGTTGTAGTTGCCGTAAACGTTCTTAATCCTCTCGTTGTGCGTCGAGGACTCGAAGGCCGACCCTACCTGTCTTCCTTTTTTATCCCCAAACCGTCCTTCTCCAACATATTTATCACTGTCTCCAGCCGCTCGCGCGCTTCTTTGGCGACTTCGCCAACCGGCCTCATAAACAGTTCGCGTTCCTGCCTTGAGAGCTGCCAGTTGGCCTTGGAAAAACCCACGTCCTCACTCACGGCCCCCGCCCCGTTTATCCTGAATGTAACCTCGTCGCCACGGAGCTGCAAAATTCGCCACTTTATCGCCCAGAGCCACGGACAGAAAATCGCCCAGTTGCCCAGAAGGTAATACGCCGCCTTCTTCGAGTGCAGCGAGTACAGCTTCCTTGTCAGCCTCTTCGCCTGACGGCTGTCAACGCCCATCTTGCCCTTCGCCTCAAGCACCTGCGCCTCCTGTTCAAGCAACGCGATGCGCTCCTTGACCGCCTGCGCCACCTGACGCACCTTGTATTTCCTGCCGCCGGCCTCAACCACGCAAGGTGCCTGCATCACGGTCTCGTACTCGCCGGATATTAATTTGTCTGATTTTTCCATAATATTGTTCCATTTCAACCTAAAAACGTCAAAAAAGGGGAACGAAACATTATATTCCGTTCCCCGCAATCATACTCACCGCAAGAGATTACTGTCCGCCATCCAGAGCCGCGGCGGTGATGCTGCCGTCGGCGTAGTCAACGCTTGTAGTGGATGATAACATCATACACGTCTTGAGCGCTGCGGAGTTAATGAACTCGGCGGTGGCGACAATGTGAAGTTTCCAGAGTCCGTCTGACCATGCGAGCGAACCGGCCATCTTCGCCTTCGGGAAGAATATTGCCCTGTTGCCTTCGTCGTTGGTGATCATAAGCGGACGCACCTTGACCGGAAGCTTGTGACCTAAGCCGTAGCAGGTCACCGTGCCATCCTTGAACACGGCCGAAGCGCCGGAAGCCGCGACGGTGACAGACTCCGCGCCGAGGAATGCGGCCAGGAAATCCGGTTCAAGGTCAGCAAGGTCGAAGGATACCTGATGGGTTCCGTTGGTTGCCTTTGAAGTGATTACGTCGCCCTGCTCGTCAAGGAGCTGGCTGAAAGACACCTGCTCTCCGTCCCAGGATGTCGAGTCCTGCACAACCTGACCAAGGCTCGCGCCGTTGGTCAGCACGCCGGCAAGTGTGGTGCTGGAAGTGTAACCGCCGGAAGGTGCGCTGAACACAATGATGTCGCCCTGTCCGGCAAGAAGCTGCTGTGAGCCTCCAAGATTTTTTACTGCCATAGTTATTATTGCTTGTTAAAGTTGTTTTTCGTGTGCCACCTCAAATTGAGGCTTGTTACAGAATAGCCCGAAGTCTGGTTCGGCGATGTGGGAGTGATGAAACGGTCCATGTCGTAGCGGTAGAAGTAATGTTCTGTCGATGCTCCCTCCACCACCGTGTCGAACTGCTCCAGAATCTTCTTGACGCGGTTGGCCTTGACCGATCCGTCGTCATTCAGCTTGGAGTAGAGGCTGACAAGAAGATAGCCCGAAGCGTAGTCCACTTTCGCACCTACGCCCTCGATGTTTCCGTTCACGTAGATGACAATGAAGTCAGCCGGAAGACCGTTCGTCGGACGTTCCCAGTCGCTGTAAACAGTGACCTTCTCCGTCTTGCCGCCGGACATCCCCACGGTTATCTGGCCGTCAAGCAGCGCTTTCAGCTCCGTGTCCGGGTTTATGTGGGATGCGTGCATCATACCTTTTCGTTGTTAGACAACCCAAGCTCGGGAAGCCTTGACTCCAGCGTCTTGTTAAACGTCTCGCGCAGCCAATCAAGATAGCCGGGCTTCGAGCTGTCCTCGTCAGCGGCTCCCGCGTAAGGAACGGCGACTATGAGCGTCGAGCCAATGCCCTTCGACAGGGGCTTGCTGTTCCGCACAGCCTTTATGGCCTCACGGTAGCCCCATATCTCCTTGTAGCGGGTATCGCCATTATCCTTGCGCGTCTTCGGCGCTGTCAGCTTCGTGACGTGCTGCGGCTTGGTGGCCTCCTGCGGCATATAACACGCTCGAATGACACGTCCGCTCTTCGAAACATAGGCGGCGATACTGTCATGAAGGTTGCCAGTGTAATACGGCAAAGACTCTTCGTTTTTGTCCACGGAGTTCAGAAAGCCCTCCGTTGCGTTAACCATAAGCCTCTCCGCACGGCGGTTAAAACCTTTAGCTGACTTCCTCAGCTCCTCCTGGAACTGCCTCGCGGTTGTATTCCACTTTGTCCTTGGCATGACTAATCCCCCTGCGCCTGTTTAAGCTCGACCCTTGTGCACTTCAAATTGGCTCTCCAAGGCATATTAATATCCCTGACAATCTCCACGACAGCGCTGATTTCACGCCCGTGCTCGGTTGTCACCGACACGGAGTCATTAATCATCACCATGACGTCGTTGCCCGGCAGATAGACTGATGGGACCCTCGTCACGATTGACCGTGAATATCCGGTGCCACCCTCCTCGTAGAGGCACGGCCCCGAATAGACCACGCAACGCTTCGGGTTGTCCCACTCGTCCTTCTTTCCGGTCAGACGGCTTATGGTGCACTTGTCGCGGAAATCAATCAGGCGCATAACTAAAACCTTTGATACCTTGCGTCATACATTTCGCTGGAGGACTCGTCCTCCTCGACGCCCCAGCCCCATTTCAAACGGAGCGCGTCGCCCATCGCCTTGAACCTCGCGCGGTCAGCCATCGTGATGGTGTAGCCGCCTCTGGAGGCGCGGACATCGCCGACCTGCTCGGAGTAGCCTCCGCCAGCGAAAACCCCCAACACCGAATAGTAGATTGTCGAAGAGGCGTAGTCAAGGCGCTTCTGGAAGCCGTCTCTGTCCTCGTCCTCGCCGCCATAGTCATAATCATAATCTATGTCCTCCGCCACATCAAGGCGGTCAAGACCAACCTCGATGGGGCTTCTCGCCGCGCGGGCGACAACGGTGTCCGGCAAATCCAAGCCAGGCACCAAACTACGCAGATACTCTTCGACAGTCATACTTCGGTACTATTTTTAGTCTGTGTAAGTTATGAGATAGTACATCTCCTGCGGACGGGAAGGAACGCAAAGCGCGTTCAGCTCTGACCACCAGTCCTGAGTCCTCGCCTTGGCGTCGAACTCGTACTGGATAAGTCCCCTGTCGCCAAAGAACTTGGCGTAGATGAAGCTGTCGTCCGGCGTGAGGGCCAAGGTGCTCTTGATTGTTCCGATAGGACCGGCAGGATAGAACACATAGGTGTTCGCCTTGAAGGTCCTCTGGGTCTTCCTCACGAGCTTGGCGTCAGGTCCCTTGCCTTCAAGAACCTCGACTCCGACGAGACCCTTGCGCAGATGCACGTTGGCCGCAGGAACGCCGATAATCTTAGCGAAGAGGGCCACGAGCTCGTCGTCACCGGCGGCGTTGCCCACTGCGAGAGCGTTGGCGTCGTTGCTTGCGGCGAGTACGAGGTCCGGGCGCATCTTGTAACCCATGGCGGTGCGCCACTTCGGATGATCCATGTCCTCAAGGAAGGAGATATAGTCGGCCTCGACCACGATGTCCATGTAGCCCTTGCGCTTCATGGCGCGTACAACAGCCTTCATGTCTCCTACCGGATCAGCGTCCGCGTTCGCGGTGGTCGCGTTCTTGTCGGTCGCGTTGTTAAACCATCTCTTCGCCTTGGCGACGGTGGTCACGTTGGCCTCAGGAACGGCTGACTTGAACACGAGCCCCTTGATGCCCCTTGGATTGTTGTTCGCGTCAAGTGACAGCTCCCTGCCGGAAACTATCTGATCGCGCTGGTAGGTCATTGAAAGCTCGTGGGCGCTCTGGATGTCCTTGATTCCGTTGAAGAGAAGGTCAAGGGCGTACTGCTTCGCGGTCTTGTTCTGGAAGTCAAGGTTGCGCACAGCGTCGAGGTACTTGCGGTAGTCGTCGGAGTCCCAGATGAAGCGGGCCTTCATGGTAGGAACCACGCCGCTTGTCTCTGTGAAGCCCTCCGTACCGAACGGAATAGCCTCGGAGTCCTTGTCCGTATAGGTGGCCATCACCTTCACGCGGTTCGACATGACAAGATCCTTGAAGTCGAACGTCAGGGAGGAATACTCGTCCCAGGTGAAGCCGTCAAGGTCAAGCTTCTGGATGTTGTTGAAGCCGACCACATCGTTGATGTAGAGTCCAAAACTCTTGGAGGACAGGATGCCCGCCTCCGACATAAGGGTGTAGAAACCTTTTGCGTACTTGTTTGCCATTTTATTCCCTCCTTTTTAAGCGGTCTCGTACTCGAAAGTGATTCCAGGCATAGCCGCCTTGTAGAAGTCAGGAACCGCGCTGATGCGGTCGCCGAGAATCTGACCCTTGGTCACGACGGCGACGGTGCCCTTGCCGCCTTCGGCCTCCACGTGAATCTGTCTCCAAGACAGACCGTCAGGAAGCACAGCGACCTTGTTCTCGCCCGCCTCGGACACGATGTAGAGCTTGTCGCCCTTGGACAGCTCGCCAAGAACGCCGGCTGTGATAGTGAACGTGTAAACACCGTTGGATACAGACGGCGTGCCGCTCAAAGCGACAGCCTTTGCGGCCTTGCCGTCGGCGTCGCATTTGCCGACAATCATACCGGCCTTAGGAACGATGCCGTTGAGAGGCTTGATCTTCAGCGACGTGCCCGAGGCAGCGACGGCTGCCTCGACAGTGTATGTCTCAAGGAACTTCGCCTCGCCGCCCATGGTCTTCAGCGATACCGGGATTCCCAGAGGGATAAGTGTCCCAGCAGCGACCCCGGTAAGGTCAACGGTGCCACCCGCGACCTTGCGCTCCTTCACCTCAAGCCACACCGGGACAACGCCCGACTCGTAGCTCTTGTCGGCAGGAACGCCATAGTAGTTTCCGTAATTACTCATCTGTTAAACTTTTAATGGGTTGATTTTACTTGCCGTCGGGAATCAAGCCCTGCGCCTTCTTGCGGGCGACCTCCTCGCTCCAGTCAATCGTGCCCTCCTCGTCGTTCTTCGGAGGGTCGGCCTGGAACGGCTTCGACGTGTCCACGCCAAGACGTGAGACGGCCTTGTTGAAGTAGCCGGAAGCCTTCGCCGCAAGCTCCTCCGCCGTCATCTTGTTCCCCGTTGCCTCGTTCAGCTCCACGGCGCGCTCCCACGCGTCGGTCGCCTGGTCCTTGTACTTCTTGGCGTAGTCGCCGTTGAAGAAGGAAGAGTGCGCCGTGCTGAGGGCAGCCTCGGCTGATTTCGAGGTCTCCAGAGCGGTGATCTTCTCGTTGAGCGGGGCGACGGCATCGGCTACCGCGGCCTTGACTATCGACGCGATGTCTTGGCTGGTGGCTTTATTCTTATCATCATCGCCCGCACCCCCCTTGTCAGGCTCCGGGTGCGCCGCCTTGTAAGCCTCAAAAGCACGCTGCGACTCGCTGTTCTTCTGGATAGCCTGGTCACGCTGCCTCTGAATCTCCTTGGCGATCAAGTCCAACGTGGTCGCGTCAGCAACCGCTCCCTCGATGTCCTCCGCTTTCTCGACAGTCTTTTCACGAAGCGACGCAATCCTGTCAAGAGCGTCGTTGCTCAATCCGTATGCCTTGTACTTCGTCTTGAGCGCCTCTAAAATCTGTTCTTTTAGCATAATTCCAACATTTTATGCAAAGTTAAAAAGATTTTCGCAAAGTTTGGCATAGTTTATTTGACATATTCCCACGGCTAAAGCACGTGGGATTCTTGTGTGCAAGCGCGGGACGCCGTATCAGATACGGTCTTACTCCCGCTCCACAATTCGGAGATGCCCCTCCGAAGTATATTCTCAGCCGCATTGAGGTCACGGTAGTTTACCTTGCCGCATTCGGGACATACCCATTCGCGGTCGCTAAGTTTCAATTCTCTGTTCACATATCCACACTCGCAAGTCTTTGAGGACGGATAGAATCGGTCTATCTTGTGAACTGTCACGCTATACTTCCGTGCGACGCATTCAAGTTTGCCGACAAACTCCGCATGAGCCAAATCCGACATCTTGCGTCCCCACATCCGCGTCATGCCGAGCAACGATAAATCTTCAATGAAGATATAATCATATTTGCGGCACAACTCATGTGCGAGCTTCCACTGAAAATCCTCGCGTTTGTGAGTGATGTTCTCAAACTCGCGGCACACATCCTTACGTCTGCGCTGTCGGTTGTTTGAGCCTTTCTTACACTTGGATAGCGAGCGGGATTTGCGCCTAACGTTGTCAAGGTCGGATTTTAAGAACTGTGGATTCCTCACGGTAGTACCGTCCGATAAGGTCATATAGGTCTTTAAGCCGAAGTCAATGCCTACGGATGCACCATCATGTGTCTTTCCGTATGCTTTCGGCTCTGCGTCCGTTGTGATTATCAGATAGTATTCCCCGAGTCGTGAACGCTTGATTGCTATTCGCTTAACCCTGCCTTCATAAGGTCGCGAATAAGAAAATTTGAAACGCTTCTTAATCGTATTGACCGTCAAGACATTTCCATTTAGAGAGAAACCGCCCTGTTTATAGACAATAGAGTAGAAGTCTATTGCTCTTCTGAATTTAGGAGGTCGCTTCGCTAATTTCTTAAAAAACCTCTGATATGCAGTATCAAGGCGTTCGATAATTTCTTGCGTGGTCTGTGAATGAAGCAGAGTTCGCTTAATTCTCTTCGCATAGTGCTTTTGCATCGCATTCTTTGAGATATACTTACCAAAGAGTGAATAGTACCTTTTCTGCAACGCAAGAGCGTGATTCCAGACAAAAGAT
>SFJN01000162.1 GCA_004555055.1 Bacteroidales bacterium
CATTCAGATAATTGAAGTTATGAAAAATATAAAGTCGCTTATTGCAGGTCTCTGTGGCGTTGTGGCACTTACCACCGCCTGCTCCGACTCTGACTATACGGAGAAGTATGATAACCCTGCACAGACCACCAAGGTTACTTGCGATCGCCTTATGACCGGTACGCTCTATTATGGTCGCGAGTACACCTTCAATGCCTACTGGCGCATGTATACCTGGGATAACGGTATCATCGGCAAGTATGCGCAGACCATCGGTTTCACCAATGAAAAAAACAGCATGTGGTCGGCACAGGACAGCTACGTTGGAAACCGTTGGGAGAACTTCTACGGAGTTCTCGCACAGTTCCGCGTACTCGAGAAGACCTTCAACGAACTCAGTCCTGAACAGCAGAAGGTAAATCTCGCTTACCGCGACATCGCAGAGGTATTTGTGCTTGACCATCTGGCACAACTCCTCGATGCTTTCGGTTCCGTACCTTTCCATAAGGCTGGATTCCTCGGTATCACTGGTGACGTGGTCAACAGCTATCCCGAGTACGACAGCGATGTGGATCTTTACAAGCACATCCTCGATCGTCTCGGTGTGCTCTCCACAGAGCTTGCTGGTGTAGCTGCCAACACTCCCACAGTGGTGGCTTCCGCACTTCCCCAGCAGGATTTCCTCAACCATGGTGAACTCAACCGTTGGGTGAAGTATGCCAATGCACTCCGTCTCCGTGCTGCCGTACGCGTAGCCACCCAGGGTGATCTTCAGGCTGAAGGAAAGAAAGTCGTGGCAGAAGTCCTCGGAAAGGAACTTCCCGCATCTTGCGATGCTACCACCGATTGGCCTGCTGGTGAAAACATTGTCGCTACTCCCGACATGGACGGCTTCAACTACTATCAGAATTTCCGTGACGGTTACAAGGACCACAGCCGCGCTTCGCAGGCTATGCTTGATGTTCTCGGTGCCGATGACCCCCGTCTCCCCGTAATGTATTCCAAGAATGCAGCCGGAGAATACAAGGGTCTCTCTACCCACGAGGCTTTTGGTGATCAGGAAACCAACACCAGCCTCCCCGAGGCTCGGCGTGTATACTCCCGCATCGACTCCACGCTCTTCTATGAGAACAAGAACATGCTTTCCCCCATCGTTACCGTGGCAGAAGTGGACTTCCTCCGTGCTGAAGCCCGTCAGCGTGGATGGGCCAGCGGCGATGCCAAGCAGGCTTTCGTAGACGGTGTATGGCACTCTACACAGTTCTACTTTACCCAGAACATGAATTCCGAACTCGTTACCACTGGTGTGACCAGCTATCATGCAAGTGCTGTTCCCGCTGAGGCCGATGTTCGTGCTTACGCTTCCAAAATCTGGGATGCTGCTACCGACAAACTCGACCTTATCGTTTCGCAGAAGTGGCTCAACTTCGGCTTCTTCCAGCCTTCGCAGGCTTGGGCAGAGGTGCGTCGTACTGGATATCCCAGCATCCTCTGGTTCCCCACAGATGACCAGGCCCAACTCTTTAAGACCGTACCTGCCCGTGTTCGTTATCCGTCCGTTGAGCAGAACAACAATAAGGAAAATTACGAAAAGGCTCTTGAGAATCTCGGTGCAAAGGATGCCGTGAGCTACGCTTACACCAAGCTCTTCTGGGCTAAGTAATCCAACGCATTGTATGGTGATTTCCTGCTTCTGATTTAATGCGGCAGGTAAGGAATCATCCATAAAACTAAATAGCAGGAGGCTGTACCTGACAAGGTGCAGCCTCCTGTGTCTGTGTATTCCTGCCTTGTTATCATCATAAGGGGGCAGAAACGCAGGAGACAGGTCCCCCGTTTGTGAGGACCTGTCTCCTGTTCTTATGATATGGTTTGTGATGTTTAGCAACCGTCGTCGCTGTAGAGCGAGCGCTCCAGGGGGCTCTTCCATTCGAAGATTTCTTCGGGGCGGAAGAATCGGGCAAGTTCTGCAGCCGCAGTTTCAGGGCCGTCGGAGGCATGCACGATGTTCTGCTGTCCCGACATGCTGTAGTCGCCGCGGATGGTGCCGGGGAGTGCTTTGCGGCCGTTGGTGGGACCTGCCATCTGGCGTACCACTTCAATGGCATCCACGCCTTCGAGGGCGAGGGCAATAACGGGCGTCACCATCATAGACTCTTTCAGACCGGGGAAGAAGGGACGGTCCACAAGATGAGCGTAATGTTCGGCAAGGATGGCATCGTCAAGCTGCATCATCTTCAGGCCAGCCACGCGGAGGCCCTTCTTTTCGAAGCGGCTGATGATTTCGCCGATGAGGGCGCGCTGTACGGTGCAGGGCTTGAGGAGTACCAATGTCTTTTGTGTATTCATAGTATATAACTAAAAATGTAAAGTGTGCTAAAATCGGCTCAAAATTAGCGCCTTTAATCGGAACCGCCAAGAATTTCGTCGTTTTTCATTATGCCAAAGATGGGAAGTCTCGCTTTTTTTGCCTATCTTTGCAGGCAAAGTGTAATATTTTGACCGCATTGAAGTCCTTGTACGACCTCCTTGAGGTGCTGCCGCCCATCACCCTCGACGAGATGAAGTCCATACGTCTGATGAAACGTACGGATACGAAGTTCGTGACCAACCGTGCCACGCTCGAGCAGATGCTCGTCTGTTGCCGCGGGCATTACTATGCCCAGCGTGTGGAGGGTGAGGTGCTCAGTGAGTATGCCACCACCTATTTCGACGATGCCGTCCGCCATCGTATGTTTGCCATCCACCAGGCCGGACACCGCCCGCGTACGAAAGTCAGGGTGCGCACCTATGTCGGGAGCGACATCACCTTCCTCGAGGTGAAGCGCAAGGACAACCATGGCAAGACCACCAAGCGCCGAGTCCGCGTTCCCTCGCTCAAAGCCGTCCTTGAGGAGCGTGCGGGAGAGGACTTCCTCCGTGAAACGGCGGGGATGACATGGGACGACCTTGTGCCCACCGTCGGTAACCGTTTCCGGCGCATCACCCTCGTCAATACCGAAAAGACCGAGCGTCTGACCATCGACCTCGGACTGGAGTTCCACAACTATGAGACCGGAACCGACGAAAGCATGGGTGATGCCGTCATCATCGAGCTCAAGCGCGACGGTCGCGTTCCCTCGCCCATATTGCCCATACTCCGTCGTCTGCGCATCAAGCCCCAGGGCTTCTCGAAGTACTGCATCGGCAGTGTCGTCACCAACGGCAATCTCCGCGTCAACAATTTCAAGCTCAAGTTGCGGATGGTGCGGAAGACGGTGGCAAAACCGCCCGTAGCCCATCTTCAGGACCTGCAGGACGAGGTTGCCCGATAGCATCCGGCAATCCTGTTCTTTGGTACATCCCTGCAATCATATCCATCTTTATCCTCTCCCCTTTTAGTCCAACAAGCATCTGAACCGTCATGGAAGTACTTGCACGATTCTTTACCGAAAACGTCAATCTGCTGAACCTGCTCGTCAGCACGGCACTCAACACCTTCTTTGTGTGGGTCATCGTACACTATTTCTATTACCCCAAGGGCCGCCGTCGCGACTATTACTTTTCGTTCATTCTGATGAGCATTAGCGTCTTCGCCCTCATCTACCTCCTTCTCGGCAGCGACAAGAGCGTCGGCACGGGAGTGGCGTTGGGACTGTTTGCCATCTTCAGCATTGTGCGTTACCGTACGGAAAGTGTGCCCATCCGTGAGATGACCTACCTCTTCTTGCTCGTCGCCCTGAGTGTGATGAACGGCAAGATTGGCAGTTCGCTCTATTTCCTTGAGCATTCTCCGCTTCCTAAGGATCCCGAGCGCATGGTAGAGGTTCCGCTCAATCCCCTCGACGGTCTGCTGGTGACGATGGTTTACATCATCGGTCTCAGTCTCCTATTCATCTTCGTTATCTGGGTAGCCGAAAAGCTTCTGCAGCGCAGCTATACAGAAGGTTGCAAGTATGTCCGCTACGACAATATCGAGCTCATCCGTCCCGACCGTTACGACGAACTTGTGGCCGACCTCAGTGAGCGCCTTGGCGTGGAGATTGACCGCGTGGAAGTGGGTGCCGTAGACTTCCTGAAAGACATGACCATGCTCCGCGTTTTCTATCGCGACAGTGACGCCCGCATCAAGCCCGTCGACCGCATGTTCCGACTTCCTCGGGAGTAAGTGCTCCCGACCATATCTCCGCCATCATCACAGAGGTGGGCTTTTCGGCCCGCCTTGTGCTGTTATCAGATATTTGGTGGATGACACAAATACCACACTCACACTTTTTAGCCTTACATATTATGCGCAGAACACTTCTCTTTTCTCTGATGTGCCTTGCGGTTTTCGTCGCGAAAGCCGAGGGCGGACTTTGGTATGGTATCGACGCCACCCACGATTTCAACAAACGCCTCAGTGCAGAGTTCAGCCTCGGCTCGCGTGTTGAGGACGGATGGTCGCGCTATACGCGCTACGACCTCGCAGCATCCGTATCGTGGAAAGCCCTCTCATGGCTGAAAATCGGCGGAGGCTACGATTTCATCCGCGACTACAACGCCGAGGAAACCGTCACGAAGTACAAGGACGATAACCCTGCTAACCGCGTCACCGGCTTCAATGTCGATGAGGCCTTCTGGCGCACAAAGCACCGTTTGTTTGCCGATGTCACCGGAAAGTGGCGTGCCGGACGGTTTACCTTCGCCCTCCGCGAGCGTTATCAATATACGCGTTTTGCACCGGTAGATGGTCTGCGCGAATGGAAATACCGCTATTTCCGGGAGTATGAAAGCCCTGCCGACATCGAACGCCCCTATATCCCCTATACCATGTCCGACGGAACGGTGCGCTATTTCGAACTCGACGAGAGCCGTACCGACTACGAGGAGAAGTCGTCCAAGAGCCGTCACTACCTGCGTTCGCGCTTCGGCATCGAGTACAACATCCGTCATTGCCCCTTCACCCCGTTTGCCACCTATGAGGTGTCCAACAATCTTGGCAAGCGCCTTGAGCTTGTCCGCCAGCGCCTGCAGGTGGGCGGAGACTACAAGGTGAAGAAGGGCCACACCATCACCATGGCATATCTATACCAGCACGGTGAGAACGAGGACAACGGCGATGCCAACCTCCATGTGCTCAGTGTCGGCTACAAGTTCAAGTTCTGATTCTTTTCCCGTTTTCAAAAGGTTTGGCAGGGATCTTCGTCTGTAGCACAGACTTGTCCCCGCCCCATCTTATCCCCCCATATTCCATCATCTCCACAACATGAAAAAGACATTGCTTCTTCTCGCATCCCTGGCCTTTGCCGCAGTGGCAAGCGCCGATGCCGTAAAATACCTAACATTCCGCACTGCCAATGGTACGGAACAGAGCCTTCCCGTGGCCGGAGGCGTCGACATCACCTTCAATGACGGTGAAATCGTAGCCACTGCTCCCGGTACGGTTTTCCGTGCCAGTCTGACCGACATTCGCGATATGTGGTTCTCCTATGAAGCCTCCTCCATCGAGGCCGTCCTTACAGATTGTGCATCCTCCGGCAACCGTGTCGAAATCTTCACCAGCGACGGCCGTTCTGTAGCGGACTTCATGTGGGGCGAATCGACCGCTCCCGTGCTGCCCTCGGGATTCTATCTCGTGCGCACCGGAGGCCGTACGCAGAAAGTTTTTATTAAGGGGTGTTCTATAAATTAGCTTGAGACAGTTTTCGAACTATCGCACAGTAGATTTCTATCCTGCAAACACGCGCAAAGATTGTGCAAGGTGAGAGCAGAGTGAAAACTTGTTTTCATCTATGCCGAGCCGCAGCCAATCTTCGGCGAAGTCACAGCGGGCTATGTAAGTGTTTAAAGGATAGAAATATACAAGCGAGAGTATGAAAAGCTCTGGAGCAGCGAGCGGAGAGGCTAAGTTTACTTAGACTATCCCGAGTCGCGACAGAGCAAGGCGAAGCCAAGTGG
>SFJN01000163.1 GCA_004555055.1 Bacteroidales bacterium
GATGGAAAAATTCAATGAAATTATAAAGGGTGACCAGTTGACTTTGGTGGATTTTTATGCAACATGGTGTGGACCCTGCAAGGCGATGCACCCCGTATTGGAACGCCTCAAAGAGCAAATGGGTGACAGCATCCGCATATTAAAACTTGATGTTGACCGCAATGGTACACTTGCTGCAGAATATAGCATACAATCGGTCCCTACACTTATGCTTTTCAGGGAGGGCAAGGTGCTGTGGCGTCAAAGCGGCGCTATGAAAATGGAGGACCTTGGAAATATTGTCTTAGAATTCCTTCCTCGCGACTCGGGAAAGTCTGAATAATCGTTTTGACCTTTTTCCCCGTTAAACATTCACAAAATAAAACCAATTCGCAGACATGAAATATCTGATTATAGGAGGCGTGGCTGGAGGTGCTACTGCTGCAGCACGCATGAGACGACTGACTGAAGAGGCGGAAATCGTTCTCTTTGAAAAAGGGAAATATATTTCGTATGCCAATTGCGGTCTGCCGTATTATATAGGTGGGACAATTACGGAGCGAGACCGCCTCTTTGTACAGACTCCCCAGGCCTTTGCACGTCGTTTCAATATTGACGTACGTACGGAGAGCGAGGTGACTGCCATCGACAGAGAAAAGAAAACGGTGAGCGTACGCTGCGCCGACGGTAGGGAATACACCGAGCGTTACGATAAACTCCTGCTTTCGCCAGGAGCGACACCTGTGGTTCCACCGCTTGAAGGCATCGACAGCGAAGGCATTTTTACCCTCCGTAATGTGGACGATACCGACCGCATCAAGGCGTATATGAAAAGCCATCAAGTTAGGCGTGCCGTCATCGTCGGCGGAGGATTCATCGGTCTGGAGATGGCGGAAAACCTGAAACATGCTGGAGCGGAAGTGGCAGTGGTAGAAATGGCACCACAGGTGATGGGTCCCATCGACTTCTCGATGGCTGCCATAGTACACGAACACTTGCAGCAGCAGGGGGTAAAACTCTTCCTCGGGCAGGCTGTAGAACGCTTCTCGACCGACTGCAACGGACTGGCCGTGCACTTCAAGTCGGGAAAGGTACTGCATGCAGACATGGTGATACTAAGCATAGGAGTGAGAGCGCATACCGCCTTGGCACAGGCTGCAGGACTAAAGCTGGGTGAGATGCGCGGTATTTGGGTGAACGAATACCTACAGACCTCGGACGAGGATATCTATGCTGTGGGGGATGCCATTGAGTTTCCGCATCCCATTACAGGAAAACCCTGGCTCAATTTCCTTGCCGGACCTGCCAATCGTCAGGCACGTATTGTGGCAGACAACATGGTGAATGGCAATACTATAGCCTATGAAGGCTCTATAGGAACTTCGATAGCAAAAGTTTTTGACCTCACCGTGGCCTCGACCGGACTTGCGGCCAAACGGCTGATGCAGATGGACATTCCTTATCTGTCGGCCACCATACACAACGGAGCCCACGCAGGATATTATCCCGGCAGTCTGCCGATGGACATCAAGATTACCTTCTCACCCACCGACGGTCGCCTACTCGGAGCACAGATGGTGGGCTACGACGGAGTGGACAAACGCATCGACCAATATGCGCTGGTGATCAAACAGGGTGGCACGGTGGAACAGTTGACCCGTTTGGAACATGCCTACGCCCCGCCTTACTCTTCGGCCAAGGACCCCGTGGCCATTTCGGGATATGTGGCAGGCAACATCCTCAGTGGCAAAATGGACCCGCTCTATTGGCGCGAGTTGCAGAATGCCGATATAAGTCAGGTGACGCTGGTGGATGTGAGAACGCCCGAGGAGTATGCCCTCGGAAGCATCGCCGGTGCAGTAAACATTCCGCTTGACGATATCCGCGAACGCATGGCGGAGATACCGTCCGACCGTCCGGTATGGCTCTTCTGTGGCGTGGGATTGCGTGGATATCTGGCTTCGAATATCCTCAGGGACCATGGATATAGGATGGTACGGAACCTTGTTGGAGGACTGAAAACATACCGCGCTGCCACTGCTAAGCTGTCGCTGCCCGAGGACTTTTCGACATCACCATGTGACAATGCTTCGGACTGCTGCAAGGCTGAATGTGCCGCACCGACAAACTGCATCAAGGTGGATGCCTGCGGCATACAGTGCCCCGGCCCCATCATGAAACTGAAACAGGCGATGGACGGATTGAAATCTGGCGAACGGCTTGAGATACGTGCCACCGATGCCGCCTTCCCCCGTGACGCTGAGGCCTGGTGCCGGACAACGGGAAACCGCTTTGTGGGAAAACGTGTAGAAACAGGAGTCCATATAGTGGAAATAGAGAAGGCAGAACCATGCAAGGGCGCAGATACCCGGACGAACTCGCCGGGGGAAGGGAAGACGTTCATCCTCTTCAGCGATGACCTCGACAAGGCACTTGCCACCTTTGTGCTTGCCAACGGAGCAGCCGCGACAGGGAAGAAAGTCAGCATTTTCTTTACCTTCTGGGGACTGAATGCCATCAAGAAGGTGCACAAACCCAAGGTGGAAAAGGACCTCTTCGGAAAGATGTTTTCGTGGATGCTTCCATCAGACTCCACTAAACTTGCGCTTTCGAAGATGAACATGTTCGGCATCGGGGCAAAAATGATGCGCTATCTGATGAAGCAGAAAGGCGTGGACTCGTTGGAAAGCCTAAGGCAACAAGCCATTGACAACGGTGTGGAATTCATTGCCTGTCAGATGTCGATGGACGTCATGGGTGTAAAGCGTGAGGAACTGTTGGACAATGTCTGCATCGGAGGTGTGGCATCGTATATGGAACGTGCCGAGAAAGCAAACGTCAACCTCTTCATCTGAAAGCACGCATCAGAAGCACGCAATGGTGTTTCAATATTCAGATTAATCAATTATTTTCTAAAGAGCATGAAAATAGCAATACCTACACGAGACCATCAGGTGGATGACCATTTCGGCCATTGCGCCTACTATACCGTTTTTACCCTCGACGATGACAAGAATATTTGTGCCGAAGAACGGCTGGAGTCGCCGGGAGGCTGTGGCTGCAAGTCGGATATTGCGGCGACGATGCAACGCATGGGCATCACCTTGATGCTGGCGGGAAACATGGGTATGGGCGCTTATAACAAGCTCTCGGCCCATGGTATTAGCGTAATCAGAGGCTGTGCCGGAGACATTGATGCCGTGCTGAGAGACTATATTGCCGGAAAACTTTGTGATTCGGCCGAGGTGTGCGACCATCATGACTGTCACGAGAAAGGTAAGACTGAGGATTTTGCTTTTCACATTGGAAAGACAGGCTGTGTCCGATAATCGAAGTGTTCCTTCAAATGGACAACAAAGCGATGGAGCAGCAAGCGGAGAGGCTGAGTAAACTCAGACTATCCCGAGTCGTGACAGAGCAAGGCGAAAGCCAAGCTAACGCGCGCGAGCAACGTAGACAATATGTGGAGGAGCAATGGAAATGTCTAAACCATTGCCCTTCGTGCGGAAAGTGTCGAATACTAAGAGGAAAAGATCCCGAGGACCTTTATGCCGATTTCATCGATGGTAAGCGTTCTTATATGGATATTACCCTTGAAATAAGGTAGGTTCTATCAATTAGCTTGTGATGTGTTCGCGGCTATCGTGCCGTAGGTTTTTGGTCTTCATGAGGGAGCGTAGCGGGCTACGTGACCGAATGAAAGCCAAAAAGATATGGTGCGAGAGGCGTGAAGGCATCCAAGTAAAGCATGAACACAGCCTTCCCTTGAAAACTAATTTATAGAACCTACCTTCAGACAGTTGGAGTCCAAACAAATGGTATGCAAAGGTACGTAAAAACATCATGGTAGGGAAGAAGACGGGGGAAATAATAGTCCTGTGTGTTTTTATCCTTTGTTTTTTGTGTGGATATTCACCCCCTTTCGCCGCAGGAGTGGTGGGGGATGGTGCCGGAGACAGAAGACAGGAAAGGAGAAGGGGGAGAGTCGGATAACTCTCCCCCTTCTGTGGATTTCATAAGCGCTGACGCTTTTGTTTGGGTCAGTTCATCATTATGGTCTTCTTGCCGTTCTTAATGACAATGCCGTTTCTGTAGGCCTTCATACGTCGTCCGTCAAGGGAATAAGTATCTTCGTCCGCAGTGATGACTATGCTATGCATGCCATCGCTGCCGCCCGAAACGGTCCAGGTGAAGGTGATTGCTGGGAGGGCATCGCCCGTTCCGGAAAGGAAGAAGCCCTCGGGGATTTCAAGGGTGTAGACACCGTCTTCGGTATACTCCTTCGAGGTAGTGAGGACAAGTTCGTTGAAGTCTTCGCCCCATTCAGCGTCTGCGATGCTTTCAAGTTCCGCCCCGTCGCGCTTTAGGACAGCCTTTCCGCTACCGCATCCCATCTCGCTGACTGCGGTGTTCCATATGTGGATTACGTGGAGCGAGGTGACAGTGGTGAGGTTTGCAGGGTCGGACACGTAATCGGTATTGTCGTCTCCGCCACCGATATTTTTGGAGATGGTGTAGTAGAGGTTGATGGTGGCGTTGGTCTTGCCTGTCATGCGTTCGTTTTCAAACCATTCTTGGTCGCCCACACTGGCCTCCTTGATGGTGAGGGTGTAGGAGCCTTCGTCTGTGATGGGGCCATCGGCGAAGGTAACAGTTGCCATGTTGCGGTTTTTGGGATTGATGCTGAGGGTGGCGTCATAGAATACATAGGTAGTCTTGTTGAGGACTTCCACCTTGCACTCATCGGCATATACCCATTCGTCGAACTGTAGCGTAATGCTCTCCAGGGCTTCGACCTTCGACTCGGAGGTAGGGTCAGCTGCGGTGAGCGTGATGGTTTTTTCCGGTGCTTTTAGCACGGTATAGGGTATGCGTACCTCGCTGTCGTTAGTCGTTACGGTGTATCCTTCGCCCATGTTGTAGATGGAGTCCTGCAGGACAACGTAGTATTTTCCGCTTTCTGTGACGGCATCGTTAACATTGATAGAGAATCCATCCTGCACATCGTCCTTCACAATGCATTCGCTTATCTTACGTCCGCTTTCGTCCTCCACCCATACTGTGCGGTCTTCGCGGCGTGTGGGGCTGATAAGCATGGTGCTAAGACTTGCACCGGGTTTTGTATACACAGCTATTCTCTCGAGTTTGCCAACGGTGGCACCGGCCAGCGGGTTGGTGGCAAAGTCGTAGTGGGAATAGAATGTGCTGAGTGTTACTTTGAAGATGGAACCGGCATAGTAGCGGCCATATTTGCCTTGGGTTTCCACATATTCGTCATTAACGATGACGCTGTAGTTGACCATAAACTCGTATTCGTGGCAGTCCTTGAGGGCTTCGTCGGGAGTAATCACCACCGTTTTGCGGTCGGTGTTGTCGACGCTGATTGTGGCGGGAACCTGCTGCTGCGTGGTGAGGTCGGTGACAAAGATGGGAAGTACGCCCTCGCTGACCACGCTGACGTTCTCATCGAATGTTAGGCGGATGTCGGTAAGCGAAGGGAGCACATCACCATCGCTGACGCTGCACGATAGGGGATTAAGGTCGTCTGTAAGTTCAGGACCGGGATTGTATCTCACCCTAAAGTCGTGATTGAAACCGTCAGATGAAACCACATTCATAAAGCGTACGCGGATGTTCTTGCCGGCAAACACCTCGTCAGGAACGGGTATGGTGTATTCTATGCCGTTTTCACCCTCTTCGACAGAAGTAATGCCTTCGGTGACTTCCACCATGCGTTTTTCGTCGTCCATAGTCTGGAAGTAAAGCTCCACGCCATCAAAACGGAAGGCATCCTTCTCGGAGAAGTATACCTTGAAGAATTTTTCGGTAAGTGTAGATTCGCTGGCAGGAGTGAATTCTGTAGCTATGTCGCTCTTGATTTCCACAAATTCGCGGCTGAAGTCGGCAGAACCGTAAT
>SFJN01000164.1 GCA_004555055.1 Bacteroidales bacterium
GGAATACACTGATGAGGAGTTCGAGAAATCGCTTGAAAGGGCAAGGAAACTCGCGCCGCTTGGCGGCGGCCACTCCAACTTTCTTTCCGGAATCCGTGTCGCCTTTGATCTGGTATATCCGAACTACATCAGTCCGGAGCTGCAACGGTACACCTTCTTCAAGATAGTGAACTCCAGCAGCAAGATGCACCGTCTGAGCAAGATGAACATAAAGGAGTGTTGTAACAAATATGTCACCGAAAACATAATCAAGGAAGTCACGGCCTTGCAGAAAGAGTATAACGAGTCCCCGACATACGCGAACTTTATGCGTCTGGTGTCGAACTGTCCCCAGGGCATAGAGTTGTTTATGCGTTGCACAACCAACTATCTGTGTCTTAGGAACATATATGCACAACGCAAGAACCACAAACTAAAAGAGGACTACGGTGCTTTCTGTGACTTTATACGGTCTTTGCCGTATGCGGAGGATTTCCTTCTAAATGACTGACAAAAAGCGCCGTGTGTAGGAAGTTCGCACGGTGCTTCTGAAAACAGACGGGCAACTTGCCGCCTCATCTGTCATTCCCGCATCCGGCGCAAAGATACATTCTTGCGACCGGATATGTTTTTCTCCCTATATCGCCGGCGAGGTATTGAAGCTCCTCGCCGAAAGGGTCTATCCCCAACGCCTTCGCTATGTGCATCGTCACGTGTCCCTTCTCGTGGTCATAGGTGTTCTGGAACTCGAACACTGATGAAGCCCTGCCTATCACGCTTACGGTAGTCCTTGAATTGAAGGACGAGGCCGTGAGGCCCGTGTTGGACTGGATATCGGAAAGGATTCTTTCAGCGGCCTCTATCTTGTCGGCAGAAATGTTCGCCTCGTCCATCAAGTCAAGAACCGTGTCCGTGTCGTAGGCGGTGGCGTCGTAGCAGAACACCACTGTCCACCGCCAATCGGACAAAAGGACACGCTGTGTCGTCATAGGATAGTCTCCCAGTCAACAGGAACGCCCGATCGCACCATGTCGGCATACCAGCGGTTGAAGATGAATCCGTCCGCCTGGTCGGGGTCATCAACGACATCCTTGACATACTTTGCAAGGTGCGTCTCATCCTCTATGCTGGATCCGAGAAAGTCCGCCTTCGCCATGTTCGCGACGAAAACGTAATCTTGTCCGACAGCGTTGTTAAGCGTGATTCCGTTGCGTTTCAGAAGGTCGTCAACTTGTTCCTTACTCCATGCGTCGATGCGCTCGGTCTTCCTTGTCGCGGGGTTCATCTTCCGCATCTGTGACGCGGCGAACTCCTGGGCCTTGCCGTTGAAGTGCATTCCGTTGTGACGGAGGTAGGCGACCATGGCCGCCGGCCTCTCGTCATAAATGTCAAGCGGTTCCCTATACATGGCTAATAGCGGTATCTGCGACGGCGCTCACCGAAGTCGTCACCGTCATAGTCGTCACGTTCATGTCTGCGTCTCATGGTTGACATTGACCGGTAGTCCCCGTCACCCATCCGCATATTCAGGCCGCTTTCCTCGCCCAACTCGCTGATGCAGTGCATCAGTCTGCCCCCGGCGGTCAGCATTTCCTCAGCCAAGTCGGACATCTTGTCCAGCTTGCTTTCAGTTATCTCTATTACTCTCATGATTAAAATACTGTGTTATTTAGGGACCTTGTTCAACGCCTTGAGCAGCAGTTCTTTCATGTCACCCACGGTGTCTTCGATGCCACCGAGCTTACGCTCAAGGGCCTCAATCTTCTCCCTTTGTTCCTTTTCCTCGGCAAGCCTTGGATTGAGCGTGCACATGATGGACTCGCAGGCCTCCAGAGCGTTCTTGTGATAGTCCACGCTCCCAAGGACTTCCTTGCTTGTCCTTATCATGTTCTCGACCTCGGCCACCATAGCCTCGCGGCTTTCGGAGACCACGGTGTTGCCGCAAGGCGCGATGACAGACGAGGACGGAATCTGCTTGAATGTCAGAAGCTCGTCCCCGACCTTCACGGTCAAATCCACCACCGTGTCCTGCTGGAACTGTCCCGGCATCAGCTGTGTGCCGAACTTCGTCACCGGGGAGGAAACGGACTGAACCACGCCCGTCTTTAGGGTCGGGGTGTCACCCTTTGTCAGGATATAGACCGTGCCTGACTGTCTCAATGCGCTGAACATGTCTCTGATTGTTTAATTGTTACGCAAGTCCCGTAAGGAGTTGCAGTGTTCCTGTTGAAGCCTCGTAGTAGGCAAGATAGATACCCGTGCCGCTGATGTTGTTCACGGTCACGGCTGCGTCGTCGAAAGTGGTCACGGCCTGGTTGCCGGAAGATGTCGAAGAGAATACTACCGGAAGCGTCCCAGTGGTTCCCGACGGGATTGCCTGCGCCAGCCATACCGCGACGAATCCGCTGAAATTCCTCGCGAACCGCGCGTCACTTGTGAAGTTGAACCTCACTTCCGTGGCTGTCACTGTCACGCTTTCGGACTTGACCCTCGGTATTCCGCCTCTGTTAGCCATGAAATAGAACGGTATCATAACATTTGCGTTTTTATGGGCCGCCTTTCGACGGCCCCGTTGAACTTACAGCCAAGGGCCGTTTCCGATGATACCGGAGCCCGCACCAAGTCCGTTGATACCGAGAAGGGTGGCCTGGCAAGGCGAAAGGTAAACGCCGTTCTGCGCCGGGACGACCTGCGTCTGCGGGAGCTTGCACTTGATGCCGTCAACCTCGGACTGCAAGGCGGCCAAGGCGGAGTTGAGCGGCGTGAACGCCTGGCTGATGTACTGCCCGATCTGCGCGGTCTGGTTCGCCTGCGATATCTGGCCGAGAAGGTTGGACCTTTCCTCCCGGAGCGCGTCTATCTTGTTCTGAAGCTCACGCTGCTCCAGCTGGCAGAACTTTTCGTTGATGAGAACGCTTTGCTGGTCAATCTTCGAGCCAAGCACGTTGGTCTGCTCTGAGATGGCGATCCTGCTCTCATAGCCTTGCTGGGTGGCGAGAAGGCGGCTGTCGCAGCAGCACTGCGCAAGCTGTCTCTCTATCGAGCAGTTGCCGCTCTGGATGGCGTTGATGATGGCCTGTCCGGACATGCCTACCTGGCTGCCGAGGGACTGGAGTTGCGTCATCACACCGTTGATGCTCTGCTGAATCTGGCCGGCCGAGCAGTTGAGCGTAGATGCAAGCTGACTGATTGCGGCGCCGTTGCCGTTGATTGCCTGCATGAGCAAATCCCTGCCGTTGTCGCTGTTGATGAGCGACGCAAGGTCAGCGGTGCCTTGCCCGTTGCGTCCGAATCCGCCCCAGCCGTTGCCGCCCCAAAGGAGGATGATGAAGAAGAACCAGATCCAGTTCCCCATGCCGTTGCCCCAGCCTCCGTTGTTGTTCATCATCGCCAGGACATTAGGGTCAACACCCCTGTTCTGCGCGAGGTTGGCGAGCCATCCCCACATCCCGCTGTTGCCGGAACCGGAGCCGTCGCCGAAAACATAAGTTTTTGTCTCCATGATAACTGTTTGTTTGTGTGTTTCGACCGTTATCGGTCTTGCCGCAAAGTTACCAATTCGGCTGCCCGTAATTAAGCGATTCGTTCCCGATCAGTTCTCTAAATTATCCGCATTCGTTCCGTTTCCGTTCCGCCTCGCTTCGACGCGTCTCCGGCACATCTCCAGCCCCGGCGAGTTGTCCGCCCTCGACCGGAACGAGCCTATCATCTTGCGGACCGCGCGCCCGCTGACGTGCAGCCTCTCGGCTATCATCCCCGGATAATAGCCGCTTCTCCTGAGCGTCACCACGAGCAGGTGCCTCGCGTCCACGATCTCCTCACTCTTGGACTTCGACATTATGTCGCGCTCCGAAATCCCCGTGACCTCGCACACGTCACGCAGGACGCTGGCGAATATCTCTGATTTTATCATATCTTAAAAGGTTTTAATTTTAACAGTGCGTGTAAATACGGGCGGATGGGCATCCGACCCGATGAAACGGCCGCACAGGCAAAAGAAAATCGGCGGTGCCGATATTTCAAAGAGCGTGCGGAGAAAGCACGCACGCTAAAGCCGGAGATAGAACCCTCCGGTCACGCCGAGTCCGGCGTTGACCCTGCCGGAAGGGGCTACGAGGACGGACGGCCCGACGGCCACGCCGAAACCCCAGCGTTTGGTCTCCATGGCATAGCCTTTTGTGATTATCTTGGTCTCTGGATAAACCTTGACATACTCCAGCTCCGTCCGGAACCCGCTTACGCCGATGTCGTAGTTGTCGCCACGGTAGCGGCTGAACACTATCGGCACCTCGACCTCCACCGTGTCGCGGATTTGCAGGAAAACCGTGTCGCCTACCGATGTGATATCGTCGGCGAACCTCGCGAAAGCCAGTCCGGACAACGGGAGTCGGACGGTCTCCACCCTCAGAGGGGTGACGGAGAGCGGAGCCGGCTTGTAGTCAATGAATGTATCGCGTATTATTATAGTGTCTGACTTTTCAACGGGAGGCATAATGGAACTTCTTCGCCCGCCGATGAACCCGAGGGTGGCCGTAAGCGCCATGCAAATCAAGAATAAAAATTTCTTTCCCATGATATTTAAAAAAAGGTCTCCGCACCTCTCGGGGGGGAGACCGAAGTTCTTTAACTAACTAACCTAAAACGAGTAAAATTATGACAACTGCCACAAAGGTAGTGCTATCTTTTGACTCCGCCAAGTTTGTCAGCGTTTTTTTCCGTATAGAACGAATAATAGTCCACAGTGGAGAACCGCTTGAAGCTGGAGTGCAGCCAAGCCCAAGTGATTGACGGAAGCCCTATTATAATAAGGTAAAGCCAACCAAGACGCAAGGACTGCCTTGTGTGCCCGTACTCATGCTTGATGGTCTTCTCTATGTAAGAGCCGGTCTTATAGTCGCCTCTGTATCGCCACGGCAGCACGATGTACTGGCCGAGACTGATCCCGCCGCGCATCTTCTCGGAGTAGAGGATATGTACGTCTCTGTAAGGTACCTCCAGACAAAGACAATCTACGCTGTAAATCTGGAAAAGGATGAAGCCGAGGAGGTTCTGCGGCAACTGCCACAGGAGCCTCAGGAAATTGATAATCTCTTTCATAACACGTCAATATATTTGCGTCAAACGTCAAACAATTTTCATATTTTGACAACTCACAAGGCCTTGTACTCACTTGTCGCGTCGAAGCACGGGCAGGCCTTGTTCGCAAAATCCCTGTGCCCGCATATCACAGCGTTGGGATATTTTGCCCTCAATTGTTTAAGCAGCCTCGTGAGCGCTTGTTTTTGCAAGGGTGTTCTGGTGTCCTTCGGTTTTCCCGACTTGTCAAGTCCGCCCACGTAGCACACGCCGATGCTGTCCGCGTTGCGCCCCTGGCAGTGCGCCCCGATCTCGTTCTCCGGCCTTCCGGCGTGGACCGTGCCGTCAAGGTAGACGACATAATGGTAGCCGATGGTGCGGAACCCGCGTGCCTTGTGCCACCTCGTTATCTCCTCGTTCGTCACCCACCTGCCCTCCGGTGTGGCGGTGCAGTGAATTATGATATAGTTAATTTTTCGCATGATTAAACGTCATATATTAAAATCATCAACTCTTGTTATTAAAAACATTACCTTAACCTCATCAACCCAGGTATCGCCCGTAGTCTTTGTGTCAACGATAAAAGCGCCTGTTGATATGGTATATACCGAACACGCTACAACATTGCCGCTATTCGCACGCCCCAGCGTTGTAAGTTGTACTATATATGAATTTCCCCATGAAGACGGGATGGCCACTCTGAATGTTCCGGAACTTTGTCTTGACACGGATATAGCATTTCCGTCAAAAGTATTGTATGTTCCCATTGGTGGAGAAGTTGTGAGATTCATAGTCCCGACTGCCACAACCGAGAACGGCAGCCCGTATTT
>SFJN01000165.1 GCA_004555055.1 Bacteroidales bacterium
ACATAGCAAGGAAACTGCCAGATGTAGAGTTCCATAGCCTTGGGGAGTTTGGTGAGCGTGAAGCAGTACGGCTTAGCTCGAGATATTTGCCTCGCCATTCCTATCGCACTTACCATCCAGGATATGGCAACAGAATTTCTGAAACATACCAGAGGATATTGAATGCAATCCTTTATGAATGTAAGAGATAATACAATATAAATACGAAAAACTTATGCCACAGATAGTAAACTTAGGAAGGGAACTCTTGCGTATCAATACGCAGAAGAACTGTGTGGAGTATTCACAGAATGGGGGAAGGAGCTGGGTGATGAGGTGCTGTAACGGTTCGTATGGCGAGTTCCGTGACTTGCTCGTGTATGGTCGTGAGTTGCTGGCTTGCACCAGTAAGGGGCTTTATGTAAGTACCAACGAGGGACGCTCGTTTGCCCCACGCTGCACCAACAGTTCGTATGGTGACTTCCTCAACCTGCAAGATTCAGGAACGGAACTGCTTGCCAATACAAGCAAGGGACTATACTATTCGAGGAATGAAGGGCGTTCGTGGGTGAGGAGATGATGTTGTCATACTTATGACAGGAATTTCTTAGAAGGTACAGTGAACAGGGCTATGTACTTATGTGTTTGAAAAAAACGCTAAGACCCATATCTCAGCGTTTTTCTGTTATTGCTGTCCGTCAAGACTTCAGGAGGATGGCAATATTCTTTTCATAAGTTCGTACATGAACGTAACGACATGAAAAACCGGCAGGAATGATGAAGGAGGAGAAAAAAGGATTGGAGCCGCTTATGACAGCGGACGATGTTGAAGGGCCTGAAAATCTTCATTGCTGACGGTAGCATCAGGCAAATTCAGCTTTTCGGAAGTGACAGCTCCTATCGGTGAACGTCCGGAAATGGCAAGCGAAATGACCGTGAAACAGATTTCATCGGCACGCTCCGGTACCGCCTGCATGATGGCACGGGCACAATTGATGATGGTCGATCCCGTAGTGATGACATCATCGACGATGGCAATGTGCAATTGCTCTTTCCCCTTACGGTCCTTCTCATCCAAAGCCTTGAGGATGGCCTTACGTCGCCCCTCAAAGGCTCCGACCACATTCTCCCGCCGCTCCATGGCGTGGAATTTGGTCTGTGACACATTGTATTTCCGACGGCGCACGAGACTGGCAATGGGAATGCCCGTGCGTTTCCGGATACCACGAACGATGAGTTCACTTTGGTTATAAGTACGCTTCAACAGACGCAGAAGATGAATGGGGATAGGCTGTAGCAAGTCGACACCGTCAAAAATTCCGCTCGACAGGGCATCATCTGCGATGAATGTGCCGGCCCACTCGCCCAAGGCCTGTGCATGGCGGTATTTGATGGATGTGACGATACGCTGCGATCCCTGACCCTTGATGTAGTAGCACAAGGAATAGGCCCGGCAGATGGGGATGGCGCCTTCGAAACGCTGGAGGATTCTGTTCCATGGGCGCATCCGTTCATCCACATATGGCAGCCTCAACAAACAACTTGAACACACGAATTCCAACGCCGTGATTTCCCCACAAACCTCACAGCGTCCTCCAAACATAATGGAAAGTGCCAATTTCATAGGGTACGAAACGGAACGGAGGAACATGGACATGGCAGGCAAGTAATGGCGGAGTATCTGTATGGATGTACCCTTTGCACCCATAACGCAAGAGGGGGAGGACAAACCGTCCTTCCCCCTCTTTTCGCGTATCTCTTAAGTTTTATTTAACGGATGATGGTGGCCTCGCGGTCAGGACTTACGCTGACAATGCTGATGCGGCATCCCGTCCTTGCTTCGAGCCAGTCGATATAATGCTTGAAGGCGGCGGGGAAGTCGGCCTCACTGCGGACTTCGGTCAGGGGAGTCTTCCACCCGGGAATTTCTTCGTAGACTGCCTGCCATCCTTCGGTGTCGTACGGCATGTCGGTGGTGCGGACACCGTCCTTCTCGTATGCCACGCAAGCCTTGATGGTGTCAAAGCCGTCGAGCACGTCGCCCTTCATCATCACCAGGTCGGTCACACCATTGATCATGATGGCATAGCGCAGTGCCACAAGGTCGACCCATCCGCAACGGCGGTCACGGCCCGTCACGGCACCATATTCGTGACCGATGCGACGGAGTTCGTTGCCGGTCTCGTCGAAGAGTTCCACAGGGAACGGGCCGGCACCCACACGGGTGGAATAGGCCTTGAAGATTCCCCATACACGGTCAATCTTGTTCGGAGCCACGCCCAGACCGGTGCAGACACCGCCGGCGGTGGTATTCGAAGAGCTTACAAAGGGATAGGTACCATGGTCGATGTCGAGGAGCGAACCCTGGGCACCTTCTGCCAGCACGCTCTTACCCTCGGCAAGGGCCTTGTTGATTTCGAATTCGGTATCGGTAAGGTGGAACTTACGCATATATTCCACTCCCTCGAGCCAGGTGCGTTCCTCCTCGGTAATGTCGTAGTCGGTGAAATGAAGATCGCGCAGAATCTGCTCGTGGCGTTCCTTGAGGCGCTGGTACTTCTCAACGAAATTGTCGAGGATATCGCCAACGCGCAGTCCCACACGTGCTGCCTTGTCGGAATAGGTGGGGCCGATTCCCTTGCCGGTGGTTCCCACCTTGTTCTTGCCCTTGGCGGCCTCATAGGCACGGTCGAGCACACGGTGGGTAGGAAGGATAAGGTGTGCACGGCGGCTGATGTGCAGACGCTCCGTCAGGCTGTAGCCTGCAGCCTCCAGTTCGTGGGCTTCCTTCATGAAGAGGTCCGGTGCAATGACGCAGCCGTTGCCTATGATGTTCAGCTTACCCTCGTCGAAAATGCCGGAGGGAATGCTGCGGAGCACGAATTTCTTGCCTTCAAAAATAATGGTATGTCCGGCATTGGGGCCACCGGCAAAACGGGCGACCACATCATAGCGCGGAGTAAAATAGTCGACGACCTTGCCTTTTCCTTCGTCGCCGAAAACGATGCCGAGCAGGGCATCGACTTTTCCTTGTGACATAACGCGTTAGGTTGTATGTAGGATATTGTGTTGATTTTCTGAAGAAAAGTGCAGCGACGAATTTGCCGCATAGGGTTTCGAATGCAGCTTCGGGGGCGGCACCGCCGGCAAAAGACTTCTGCACATGGTTTTCGCCACAAAATTACACTTTTATCACAGAATATGCAAAAAAACTTCGTACTTTTGCGGTTGAAACGCCCTCGCCCGGTCCGAAGTGGGCATCCGGGTCGGCGTTTTCAAAGGATTTTTTTCCAAGACATCAGCATGCACACTTCCCTCCAACTCCGGGTCACACCCGATATAGCCTACGACGAAGCACGCCTTCGGTCGTACGTTTCGAAGCAGCTCCAGGTGGCGGCTCCGTCCATCCACGCGATTCGTCTGCAACGCCGCAGCATCGACGCCCGCCAACGCACGGTATTCGTAAACCTTGCGCTGGAAGTCTGGCTCGACGAAGACCCGCCCGCACTCACCTTCACTCCCATCCGCTATCCCCTGGTAACAGACGCCCCGCAGGCCATCGTCGTCGGGGCAGGTCCGGGCGGACTCTTTGCTGCGCTCCGTCTGATTGAGGCGGGTATAAGGCCCGTCGTACTGGAACGCGGCAAGAATGTCCGCGACCGCAAGCGCGACATCGCACGTATCAGCCGCGAGCATATCGTCGATGCCGAAAGCAACTATTCGTTCGGCGAAGGCGGTGCGGGAGCCTACAGCGACGGAAAGCTCTACACACGCTCCAAGAAGCGTGGAAACGTCGACCGCATCCTACGGATATTCTGCCAGCACGGTGCATCGACCGACATCCTTGCCGATGCCCATCCCCACATCGGCACCGACCGTCTTCCGGGCATTATCGAGGCCATGCGCAATACAATCATCGGCTGTGGTGGCGAAGTGCACTTCGAACATCGGGTAGATGCGCTGCTCCTCGAAGGCGACTGCGTCAGGGGAGCGGTCACGAACAACGGGCAGGAGTTTACCGGACCGGTTATCCTTGCCACCGGACATTCCGCCCGCGACGTCTACCGCTATCTCTACAAATCGGGGATTGAAATCGAGCAGAAGGGCATTGCCGTCGGCGTACGTCTGGAGCACCCCTCCCACCTCATCGACCAAATCCAGTACCACTGCCGCGAGGGACGCGGCAAATACCTGCCCGCAGCGGAATACAGCATGGTACGGCAGGTGGAGGGACGCGGTGTCTATTCCTTCTGTATGTGCCCCGGAGGATTCGTCGTACCGGCAGCAAGCGGTCCGGAACAGGTGGTTGTCAACGGCATGAGTCCCTCGCACCGCGGCAGCAAATGGTCGAACAGCGGCATGGTGGTGGAGACACGGCCTGAAGACCTTGACGGCGAACTCCACGGATTCCTCCACGAGGCCATGAACGACAGTGGTTTCGCCACACAGCACCACGACATGGACGACCCCGCCAATCCCCTGCGCATGATGTATCTGCAGGAAGCGCTCGAACGCGCCACATGGATACAGGGCGGACGCCGACAGACGGCTCCGGCACAGCGCATGGCGGACTTCGTCGGGGGGCGCCTTTCTGATTCCCTGCCCTCCACATCGTATGTCGCCGGGCTGATTGCCTCACCCCTTCACTTCTGGATGCCACGCTTCGTTACCACCCGTCTGCAGGAGGCTTTCAAGGCTTTTGGCAGGAGCAGCCGGAATTTCCTCACCAACGAAGCCATACTCATTGCCAGCGAAACGCGCACGTCGGCACCCGTACGCATCCTGCGCGACAACGAAAACCTGCAGCATACGCGCATTGCCGGACTCTTCCCCTGCGGTGAAGGCGCAGGGTATGCCGGAGGCATTGTCAGTGCCGCCATCGACGGTGAACGCTGCGCTGAAGCCCTTGCCGCATGGATGCAACGATGACGACCGGCAGCCTGCGCCTCTGCATCCTGCGCCACGGGGAGACAGAAGAGAACATTGCCCGCATCCTGCAGGGACATCTGCCGGGGCGGCTCACCGCAGCCGGACGACAGCAGGCTATGGATGCGGCAAAGGAACTCCCACTCGCCGATTTCGATGCCGTGGTGAGCAGCGACCTGCAACGTGTCACCGACACCGTACGGCTGCTGTTCAACGGCACCCCACCCTGCCCATGGGAAAGGCTTGAGACTTTCCGCGAAATCGACTGGGGCAGCATGACGGGCATGCACATCCCCGAGGTGAATATGCGACACCTTGCCGACGATGTGGAGACACGCGAGCAGCTCTATTGCCGTGCCGGAAAGGCCCTCGACTATCTGCGTCGGCGCTACGCCGGACAGACCGTCCTCGTCGTATCGCATGGCCTGTTCCTGCGTTCGTTGCAGGCACAGGCTGAGGGCATTCCGCTGTGCGCACTTCGGCAAATGCCGCGTCTGGGCAACTGCGAACACCGATGGCTGGAAGTCTGAAGGCCCCCCCGGAATGGCCAAGGAGAACTCCAAGGTTCCTCCCCTACCGGGAAAAAGGCTGATTTTTTTTAGAATGATAAGGAAAGAGAGAATAAAGGCGGCATTTTTTGCTAAGTCGGGCTTAATAAATTCGCTTTTTCTTTGTCCTTTTTTGCATATTGTTGTAAATTTGCTGCGGTTTCCGTGCCGTGCTGCATAAGGGGCACACCGCCTTTCCACCCCCAATTATCCTTACAGACGGATGGGGGGAACACCGATGACAGCACCACATGGCAAGACTGGCAAGACCGTTATTTTTCTTTACAGTACATCCACAGGAATCTCATCCATATAGGGGTGTTCTATAAATTAGCTTGAGACAATTTTCGAACTATCGCACAGTAGATTTCTGTTCTTTAAATGCGCACATAGCGGGCTATGTAAGTATTTAA
>SFJN01000011.1 GCA_004555055.1 Bacteroidales bacterium
ACGAGTGGAGCGAAAAACACTTTGCCGGGGCCGCGGGTATTCGTAAAACAAGCGTTCGGTATGCCCTTTCCCTCCCACTTTCGGGTAGAAAACCGTAAAAACCTATGCGATGATAGCAGAAAAATCGGTGAAAGTAGGGGAAAACTGTTGGATGTTCCGCCATTTTCCCTTACCTTTGCAGTCGGAAAAACCGCCCGAATGGTGGAATGGTAGACACGAGGGACTTAAAATCCCTTGGCCAGTAATGGTCGTGCGGGTTCGAGTCCCGCTTCGGGCACTGCGGCTTTTCCGTGTGTTTTGGGTGTGCCCCTTCCTCCCACTCTCCCCTTTTCCTTCGTGGTGCGGGGCAAGCACCTCCCTCTTTTGTATTGCCTTCTCTCTCTTACACCTTACTACCCTAACCTTAATTCCCAGTCCCCCCCTCTCTGTTTCCTTCGGGGGCTGCACCCCTTAAACCTATGTCAAAAGCACTGCAGCTTGTGGCGAAGACCATTGCCTCGCGCGAAATGTGGAAGGACATCCTCATGATTGTCGCAGGGTGTAGCATCATGTCCGTCGCTTTCGTCTTTTTCATCAACCCCTATAACATTGTTCCCGGCGGAGTCTACGGTGCCAGCATCGTGCTCCACAACCTCATTCCCAGCATCAAGGTGGGAACTTTCGGCTACATGTTCGATGTGCCGTTGCTCATCATTTCGTTCATTGCACTCGGCAACAAGCTTGGCGGGCGCACCATCTTCGCCGCCCTCCTTACTCCCGCCCTGATGAACCTGTTGACGGTATGGGCCTATCCCCCCGAAGCTGTGGAAAGCCTCGCCCCAGACCAGTTGTTGGGCGGTCTACTCGATTTGAGCGACCATCTGCTTGTTTCCGTAATTATCGGAGCCGTCCTCATCGGAATCGGTTCGGGAACAATCATCCGTGGCAAGGCCACTTCCGGTGGAACGGACATCGTGGCCATGATCATGCAGAAATATCTGGGCATAAAGTTCTCCAATTCCATCCTTATCTGTGATGCTGTGGTGGTGAGTTCCGGACTGTTTGTCATCGGTTTCGGCATCGGTGACACCTCCGACCCTGCGCGCGGTATCCTGCTGAGTATGTACAGTATCATTGCCGTATACATCACCTCGCGGGTGGTGGCGATGGTGCTCAACGGCCGACAGCAGGACAAGATGATTTTCGTCATCTCGGAGCGCGACATCAACGAGATGCGCGACTTCATCCTCAACGACCTTGACCGTACCGCCACCTGTGTGAAGGCCTCGGGTCTGTATACGAAACAGGAGAAAGAGATGTTCTTCCTTGTCGTCCGCGAAAAGGAGGCGAACATGGTGAAGCACCGTATACGCGACTACGACCCCCGAGCCTTTGTCATCATCATGAGTGCACAGGCCACCTATGGCGAAGGTTGGCGTCCATTGCCCGTCAAGGGCGAGGTGGAGCCGGAGTGACCTTCCCCCTTTTCCCTACCTTTCTGCCGTGAGAGTTCCTGCCAGGGATATTTCGCGTAATGCTCCCCCCGCTCATGCTAAGACATCCTTTATACATTGTCCTCAGCCTGGTGATAGCCGTCATCATGGTTGGGGACTTTTTCTTTCCCTACGGTCTGCATCCCCTGCCGTTGCCGCCGCAGGGTCAGAAGGTGTGCCTTGATGTGACGGTATGTTCCGCCCCCTCCATGCTGAAGGGGGCGTGGACGGCCGATGTGAGGTTGCGCGACGGAGGCGGAAAGTTGCGCCTCGTGGTACCCGACAGCGTGAGGCGTGCCGAGGTGGGGGATGCCCTCACTGTGGAGGCCACGCTGAAAGCTACGGAAAAGCGCCTTTTCACCCCACTTGCCGACGTTTCGGCAAACTATTCCAGACATTTGCGTAGGCAGGGAATTGTAGCCATGGCCTATAGCCGTAGCGTGGTGAACCAAGGCCGTAGCCCCGACATGACGCTCCGTGAACGTATGCTCCGTAAACGCAACGGGTGGACGGTGGCATACCGTGGCGATTTCGATGAGGAACTGTGCGGTGTGCTGGCTGCCATGACCTTGGGCGACCGCACCATGCTGACGCGCGGAAAGCGCGAGCTCTACAGCCTTACGGGCTCTTCGCACATCCTGGCGCTTTCCGGCCTGCATCTTGGGGTGCTCCTCGCCTTCCTGCATTTGTTGCTGCTGCCGTTGAGGATATGGCGTTGGGGACAAGCTGCAAGCTTTTGCATCACGGTGTGTTGCTGTTGGGGATTTGTGTTGCTGGTAGGCATGCCGCTCTCGTTGGTAAGGGCTGCCGCCATGCTCACGGTGTGCAGTGTGGTGTTGGCGGCCAAACACCACATCGCGGCGGCGGACTATATCCCTATGGCCATCATCCTGGTGCTTGTCTTTTCGCCCGGGGCGCTCTTTGATGCGGGATTCCAACTGTCGGTGGTTTCGGTGTGTGCCATTGTACGTGGTGTCAGGATTGTAGAGGATTTGCGCTGGAACATCCCGTGGTCCTTTTCCTTTGCATTCACGTATTACCGTTTGGAATACTGTCTGAACCATTCTTTCTGCCACCGTGGTGTGGTTCGTTATGCACTGGCTGTGCTCCGTCCTGTGGCGAAACATGCGGTCACCCTGCTGCTTGTTTCAGCATCGGCGGTAGTGGCCACCCTGCCGCTCGTGCTCCACACCTTCGGCATGGCTACGGTCATGGGCATTCCGGCATCGCTTGTAGCCGTCCCCACGGCCCTGGTCTTGGTGAGTTCCGGACTGTTGTACATGGTCCTGCCGGCCGTTCGCGGGTTGTTGGAGCCTTTTATCAGTGCCGTTTATGCCCTGCAGTCGTCCACGCTTGAGACCTTTGCGCAATTTTCGTGGGGAAGCCTGCATTTGCGTATCACGCTTGTGGGAATGGTGGCGGCCTATGCGGCCCTGCTTTGGCTGGCACAGGCATCATGGTGGCGCCATTGGCAGGGATGGTTCCGTGCACTGGCCCTGCTGACGTTGGTGTGGATGGCGGAACTTTGTGGCAGGGCGCTCAGTCATGGGCTGCAAATAGCCCTGTAACAAACGGGCTGCGACCGCTACGTGCGAAGGGGCAGACGGGTGGATGACAGCATGTTTCCCCCTGATTGTTTCCTCCGACGTTGCCCTGTCGTCTTATTCAGTTCTGCACCACAAAGACGTCGTTGGCGTAGGAGCACCGGTAACGAAGAAGGGGGCGGTTGGGTTCGCCCTCGATGGCTCCGGCCAAGACCTCGGCCTGGTTCTGCAGGTTATAGACGCGTCCGCAACGTGAGCAAGTGACGCTTTCGTGCTGTTCGGACGAAAACTTTACAGCGCGTGTCACGGCGTCGGCTTCCATACAGTTGGGGCAGACAAGGTCGTAACAGACCACTTCGAAGCCGTTTGTGGACAGGGACGGTACGGAGGGCGTGCCCACCAGCAGTCCGCTCACCCATTGCCGGGCATAATACTGGTCGGAGGCATTGATGGGATAGGAGTCTGTCTGTCCGTTGGGTGCGGAAAACCGATAGTGTGTGCCGTCGACGCTGACGCTGCACCACTCTCCCGGGGAGTTCAGTGCGGGGAAAAGGGTTTTCGGTGCGGCGGTGACGGGGGTAAAGCGGAAGAAGGCGCGACGCGAGGAATAGATGTAGTCGGCATCGGTGTCGCAGGCGGTGAATGCGGTGGCGACAGTGATGGCGGCGAGAAGCAGGGCTGTGTGCAGTCTTTTCATCGGTATGGAGGGAGGAGTAAATAGAGCAAGGGATAAATAAAAAGAGTAAGGGGGGGAGAGAAGAGTGCCTGGCAGCAAGTGCCGTGACGGTTTCTCTCCTCTCCTCCCCTCTCTCTCATATTGTAAGCAAAGGTTCGGCTACATGGCCAGCAGATAGCAGAGGAAACTTGCAATGCCGTCGGGGGCCTGCTTGAGATATTTCTCTACCATTTTGCGGATAAAGAAGTTGACGTCGGCCCCGATGGTGACCTTCATCTTGGACTGGTAGGCCCCAAGCGGTAGCAGCTGCACCCACAGTGTGACGTCGATGGGCGTGCCGACGCCCTGGAGTTTCACAAGCTTGGGCTCTTCGCGCTCGGTGATGGCGAGGGTGATGAGACCGAGTTTGGAGTCGAAACTTACGGCATCTTCCGAGAAGACTACGTTTTCGAACTGGCGTCGAACCTCCTCAATCTTCTCTGGAGTCACCTTTCCGGCATGTTCAGCGGGAACATTCGCCATCAGACGTTCCACGAATTCGGGCTGCTCCATAATCTGTCGGAGCGCTTCGAAGTTCTTGAGGTTGGCCATCCGTTCGTAGGCGTGCTGCTGGGTGGCGTTGACGGTATAAATCTGACTTTCGTATTTTGTCATTTCTTTTCAATGGTGGGTTAGGAGTGCGTGTGCCCGAAGCGGTTTCTACAAGCCGGTCAGGGCATAGGCGCAAGGGGGATTATTTTCCCCATTCGCTGGGATTGGCCCTCCATTCGGCAAGCATGGGGATGTGTTTCTCCTCGATATATCCGCTGGCAAGAGCAGCTTGCACGACGGCCTCGTAGTTGGTGAGGGTGGTGAGTTCCACGTCGGCAGCCTTGAAAGCTTCGGCGGCAACGGGGAAACCATAGGTGTAGCTGGCCACCATGCCGAGGATTTCGAATCCGGCAGCGCGGAGAGCCTCAACGGCCTTGAGGCTGCTGCCTCCGGTGGAGATAAGGTCTTCTACGACCACCACCTTTGCCCCTTCGGGCAGTGTGCCTTCGATGAGGTTGCCCATGCCGTGGTCCTTGGCTTTGGAGCGGACGTAGCACATGGGGAGTCCGAGTGCATCGGCTACAAGTGCACCCTGTGCGATGGCACCTGTGGCAACGCCGGCGATGGCGGTAGCCTGGGGATATTTCTCAGAAACGATGCGTGCCAGCTGTTCCTTGACGAAGGTGCGGACGTCGGGATAGGCGAGGGTCTTGCGGTTATCGCAGTAGAAGGGAGAGAGCCATCCGCTGGCCCAGGTGAAGGGAGCTTCGGGCTGCACTTTGATGCACTTGACATTGAGGAGCATCTGTGCAAAACGTGTGGAGAGTTCTTGCATGGTCTTTATGAGTATTGAATGATGTTTGTTTCAAAAGTTCTCTGCAATATGCCATATATCCGCAGGGGTCATTTCCTGCCTGCGACGTCATTCCGCACGATGCGGATGATGCTGTCGGCCGCTGCCTTGGGAGCCCCTACGGCCCCCAAGCGTTCGCGCATGGCGGTGTAGCCCCGGAGCATCCGTTCGCGTTCGTTGCCGTCGACAATAGCCTGCAGATGATCGTGCAGACAGCGGGGCGTCATGTCGGCTGCAATCAGTTCGGGCACCACCTCGCGCGCAGCGATGAGGTTGACGAGCGAGATATACGGGCATTTCAGGAAATAGGGGCGCACCCAATTGACGAACCTTCCTCCGCGAATGTGGTAGCACACCACCTGTGGGACGTCGAGTATGGCGGTTTCGAGCGTGGCGGTACCGCTGGTCACAAGTGCCACGCGTGCCGCCAGGAGGAGGTCGTAGACATTACGCTTCCAGAGGTCAACGCGGACACCGTGGGCATGCTTGGCTATGAGTTGCGCATAAAGCGCCTCGTCGGTATTCGGAGCCGCCGCCACAAAGATGGTGAAGGGGCGTTTCACGTGCTCATCCTGGAGCTGTGCCACGGCTTTGAGCATGACGGGAAGGTTGGCGGTGATTTCCTGCCTTCGCGAGCCCGGGAGCAGGGCTATGATGTCGGCAGGCGGGCGACCCTCCTGTCCGTAGGTTTCGATGTGTGTGATGTCGCGGCCTCCCTCCGCAAGGTGTGCGGCAATTTCGTCGTAGGTGGGATTGCCCACATAGTGCACCTCGTAGTTGTGCTTCTCGCGGTAATACTCCTCTTCGAAGGGAAGGATGGAGAGTACACAGTCGACATAGCGCCGTATCTGGCGTATCCTGTGCGCTTTCCACGCCCATATCTTTGGCGGAATGTAATAGACGACGGGACACAGTGCGGTGTCCTTGGCGAACTTCGCCATGCGGAGGTTAAAGCCGGGATAGTCGACGAGGATGATGCAGTCGGGTTTCCATTCCGTCATGGCCCGTTTGCACTCCCTCATGCCCCGCAGGATGGTACCGGCATGCAGGAGCACCTGTACGAAACCCATATATGCCAAGGTGGAATAGTGCCTGAGCAGTGTACCCCGATGTCCGGCAGCGGCAGCCATAAGGTCTCCGCCGAAGAAGCGGAACCGTGCGTTCTTGTCGCGCTGCCTCAGGGCGGTGATAAGATGCGAAGCGTGAAGGTCGCCCGAAGCCTCTCCGCAGATGATAAAGTATTTCATAGCCTGTATAGCAGCTTTGTGGAGATGGGTTTTCCTTTAGTGGCAGGAGTCCGCACTGAAGTCGGCATCTTCTCGCCACGCCTGCAGCAGACCGTATGCCGTACTGTCGAGGGTCTGTGGTGTGATGGCGACGTAGCCGTGGTACAGCGCCCAGCGGTCGGTGTCGTCGGCTTCGGGTTCAAGTTCGTTCACGCGGCCTGTGAGCCAGTAGTATGGGCTTCCGCTGCCCGGGCGATGGCATTCCACCACTTCGTCCACCCAGTTGCTGCGTGCCATACGGCATATCTTCATGCCGCGGTATGGGTCGGAGGTGCATGCTGCAGCGGGCTGGGTGTGGGTCTCCGTCGGGGGGTTGCAGTCCATGGAACATCCGTAGGTGCCGTCGGTACGTGGAAAGTTTACGTTGAGGCAGGTGAAGGGTGGTAGGCCTTCGCGCAGCACTTTCTCCACAATTCGTAGAATGTAAGGGCCGCAAGCGCTGAAATCGGCGTTCGGGGCCATGTCGCAGATTGAGAACCCGATGCTTGGCACACCCTGGAACGTGCCTTCGGTAACTACACCCATGGTACCGCTGTAGAAAGTGTTGACCGAAGAGTTGTCACCATGGTTGATGCCGGAAACCACCAGGTCGGGATGGCGCTTCAGACGTGGCAGAAGGATGTTGAAGGCCAACTTCACGCAGTCGACGGGACTGCCGCTACAGGCATAGACGTCGAGCCCTTCTTCGTGGCTTACCTGGTGAAAGGTAAACGGAGTCTTGGTGGTGATGGCACAACTGTAGCCCGAGCGCGGTCCGTCGGGGGCAAGTACCAGCAGGTCGGCTACAGGACGTAGCGTGGAGATAAGGTATTTCATTCCGGCGGCCTGGTAGCCGTCGTCGTTCGATATCAGTATATAGGGTCGCATTGTCGAAATGTGTGTAGGGATGTTCTATAAATTAGTTTTTATTCATTTAGGAAGTGTTCTTATGCTTGGCCACTTTTCAAGCTCTCGCTTGTATCTTTCTATCCTTTAAACACTTACATAGCCCACTATGCGCGTGTTCGCAGGACAGAAATCTACTGTGCAATAGCTCGAAAATTGTCTCAAGCTAATTTATAGAACATCCCTGTATTTCCTGTGTGTTGAAGGTGTGCCGTGGCGCGAGCGTCCGCATCATCAACGGTTCCCCCTGAGCAGCAGCACGATGACCACCGGAGCCCCGATGAGCGGAGTGATGGCAGCGAGCGGCATGACGGAAGGTGAAATGTGGAGCATGGCCGGCAGGCGGGTGACGAAAAGGCATGCCAGTGCCGTGGCGCTGCCCAGGAGTAGGGTGCAGGGGATGAGCCGTCGGTGCAGGGCGGTCGATGCCACACGGCGTGCGGCATGCGGCACTGCCAGTCCGATGAATGCTACCGGACCGCACACTGCCGTGGTGACGGCGGTGAGCCATCCTACGAGGAGGAGGAGGAGGGTGCGGTGCAGGCGCACGTCGATGCCGACACTGCGGGCATAGTCGTCTCCCAAAAGCAGGGCGTCGAGCGTCTGGGCTGCAAAAGGCAGGGCAAGGAATGGTAACATAACGGATGCGGCATACACCGCAAGCCGGTGGCCATAGGCTCCGGAGAAGTTCCCGAGTCCCCAGATGACGAAACTGCGGACACCCTCGTCGGTGGCAAAGAAGTTGAGAAGGGACGTGATGCTGCCGAGGAGGCATGAGAGCATGACCCCCACGACGAGCAGTGCCGAGGCACTGCGCACCCATGCCGAAGCTGCCGTGAGGAGGAAGATGGCCAACATTGCACCCGCCATAGCCGCCGATGCGGTGGCAAGGAGTGTGGCGCCGGCTGCCGTGAGGAGTATGACGGCCGCTCCCAGTCCGGCTCCGGCACTGATGCCGAGGATGGAAGGGTCGGCCAGGGGATTGCGGAAAAGCGTCTGCATCACCAGTCCGCCCACGGCGAGTGCCGCCCCGGAGAGCAGCGCAGTCCATGCTGCGGGCAGACGGCTGTCGAGGATGATGAACCGTGCCGTTTCGCTGCCGCCGCCGCAAAGGGTGTCTACAGCCTCAGACCATGGTAGTGGCGTCGGGCCGGACAGTATGTTCAGTGCAAAGAGCAGCACTACGCAGCATGTCAGCGTCAGGGTCCGGAGCATCTTCTATTCTATATTCTATAAGGGTGTTCTATTATAGGGGGGCGTCACTGCAGCGGTCTGAAGTAGCGCAGGGTGTCAGCCGGTGTGGCATAGCGCAGCGCCATGAGTTCCGCAAGTAGGGCGGAGGGAGCAAAGGGCACCTCGTCGTAGTAAGGGGTTTCCACCGTGTTGCAGAGCCAAATCTGCTGTGTTTGGAACGCCCTAAAGCGGCGGTAGCGGGGGTCGGAGGCTTCGAGCGAGGCGTAGGTGAGGGGTGTAGCGGACCGGATAATCCAAATGTCGGCATCGTGTGCAGTGGTGAAAACCGTCTCGAACGACAGCGGAACACCGCCCGTCTGCGGGATGTCGGCAAAGGGATACGCGAATCCTGCATCTTCAAACATCCGTGCCATATAGCTGTCTCCGCCCGGAACGTACCATGCGTCGCCGGTGGGACAGTCCGTAAGCATCTGTGGCCGTCTGCCGTTGCGTTGCGGTTTCCGGCTGCAGTGCGCGCGGTATTCCTTCTCTTCAAGGGCAAACAGGCTGTCGGCTTCCGCAGCGCGACCGTAGAGCCTGCCGTAGAAGCGCATCCATTCTGCGCGCCCGAGGGGAGTGGTCTCCATGTAGTCGGCACATTCCACAATGGGTATGCCCAGTTGTTCCAGAGCTCCATAGCCTGCATTGTGGAAGGGCGAGAGCAACAGTGCCGAAGGGTGTAGCAGTGCCAGGGTTTCGAGGTTGGGAGCCATACCCTGTCCGCAGTCCTGCAGGCGGCCATCGGCAAGGGCAGCCTTGAGCATTGCACTGGTGGCATATCCGGCATCGGTAAGTCCGGCAAAACATTCACCGGCCTTCAGGCGGAAAGCCAGATGCACGTGTGCGGAAATCCCGCTGACGGCACGCTGCAGCGGCACTTTTATCCGGGTGCCGGAAACGCTGTCCGGTGCCGCTCCCGGGTGTTGCTCCAGCACGTAGCGGTGAAGCTCCTCGCCCGGTTTCCAGGGATTGAGCACCACGGCCACGCTGTAGCCCTCCCTGTCGGTGAGGCGCAGCCATTCGGCGTACTGCAAATTTCCACCCTTATCGGCAGACCTGTTTCCGGTGCTGCACGACGCCATGAGGAACAAAACCATGAGGCACGAGGCCACGAGAGAGGCAACGGCAGCATACCGGCAGAGCAAGCTGCGGACAGGGGTGGACAGAGGGGGCATGGGCTGTAGGGGTTTGGTAGATTTCGTCTGCTGGAGGCCTTTGGCGGTCAGCGGACGTTGATTTCTCCGGCAATGGAGACCGACATCAGTTGCCGGACTTCTTCGGTGGAACATCCGTTGCCAAGGAGGAACATCAGCTTGGTTACCACGCATTCCAGCGTGGCGTCGTAGCCGTTGATGACCCCCTCCTGCAGGAGTTGCAGCGAAGTGCCGTAGCGTCCCATTTCGACGGTGCCGAATTCACACTGCGAGGTGTTGACGACGATGACACCCTTGGCCTTGAGTTCGCCGAGGATGTCGATGAGCCATTGCTTGCGTGGGGCATTTCCGCTTCCGAAGGTCTGGAGCACGAGCGCCCTGAGTCCGTCGGCGCGTGCCACGCTGCGCACCACCTCCTCGCTGATACCCGGGAAAAGGGTGAGGATGGCAATGTGGTTGTCGTAGTTGTAGTGCACGTTCAGTCCCTCCTTGCGCATTCCGCCGTTGCAGCGACGCAGGATGTTGTAACAGGCAATGTCGTTGCGGCGTTCGGGATAAAGGATTTCGCGGGTGTTGTAGTCAATGTGTATGCCAGCCACCGCAAGGGGTGCGAAGTTGTAGGAGCGGAAAGCGCTGAAACCCTCGGAATTGATTTTCGTCGTACGGTTTCCGCGCATAAGTTCGTTTTCGAAGAAGATGCAGACTTCCGGCACCATAGCCGTGCCGTCGGGATGCCGTGCGGCGGCAATCTCGATGCTGGTCAAGAGGTTCTCCTTGCCGTCGGTGCGTAACTGTCCGATGGGGAGCTGGCTTCCGGTGATGATTACCGGTTTCGACAGTCCTTCGAGGATAAAGCTCAGGAAGGATGCCGTGTAGGCCATCGTGTCCGTGCCGTGGAGGAGGACGAAGCCATCGTAGTGGTCGTAATTCTCCTCAATGGTCCTGGCCATAAGTATCCAATCTTCCGGCGTCATTTCTGACGAGTCAATTGGCTTGCCCAGCGTAACGGCATCGATGCGGAAATGAAACTGGTCGAGCTCGGGGACGCTGTCGCACAGGTGTTCCCAGTCGAAAGCCTCGAGAGCATGGGTTTCATGATTTTCGACCATTCCTATCGTCCCGCCTGTGTAAAGGATGAGGATGGAAGGTGCATTCATGGCACAAAGTGTGTGAAATACTGTTGGTTAGTGTAGTAGTGAGTGGTGAGTAAGGCGAAAGGCCGACGATATGGTCTGCCATTCTGCGCAAAAATACACCTTTTTTCCCGATTTGTAACGATAAAAATACCACAAATCAAATTTCTCATCGTAATTTTGCACCATAAATGTCTGTTCCGCTCTCATTATGGAGCATCGTTACAGACAATGTAAACACCTTATGAAAGAATTCATCACCACCGCCGTAAAGGCCGAAACCTGCGTGCTCGTTGCCCTTATTACCCGTCAGCAGAACGAGCGCAAGACGAACGAATACCTCGACGAGCTGGCGTTCCTTGCCGAGACTGCCGGAGCCGTCACCGTGCGCCGCTTCACCCAGCGCGCCGACGGGCCGTCGGCAGCCACCTATCTCGGTACGGGAAAACTGCAGGAAATCAGAGCGTACATCGAGGAGTGCGACCGTGCTGTCGATGAATATGACGAAGCCCTCGACGAGTTGGGCATCCGCAGCCTCGACCCCAGGCTCCGCCCGGAGTTCGGCCTCGACCCCGAACCCCCACAGCCCGTGGGAATGGTCATCTTCGACGACGAACTTTCCGCCAAGCAGTTGAGGAACATCGAGAAGGAGCTGAAAGTGAAGATCCTCGACCGTACTTCCCTCATCCTCGACATCTTTGCCATGCGGGCGCAGACCGCCAACGCCAAGACGCAGGTGGAGCTGGCTCAGTACCGCTATATGCTCCCCCGGCTGCAACGCCTTTGGACGCACCTTGAGCGTCAGGGCGGTGGCTCCGGAGGTGCCGGAGGAGGCAAAGGCGGAAGTGTGGGCCTGAGAGGTCCGGGCGAGACACAGCTCGAAATGGACCGCCGCATCATCCTCAACCGCATGTCGCTCCTCAAACAGCGCCTTGCCGACATCGAACGGCAGAAAACCACGCAGCGGCAGAACCGCGGCAGGATGATCCGTGTGGCGCTCGTAGGATATACCAACGTCGGGAAGTCCACACTCATCAACCTCCTTGCCAAGAGCGATGTCTTTGCCGAAAACAAGCTCTTCGCCACCCTCGACACCACCGTCCGCAAGGTCATCGTCCACAACCTACCCTTCCTCCTTGCCGACACCGTGGGTTTCATCCGCAAACTTCCCACCGACCTCATCGAATCGTTCAAGAGCACCCTCGACGAAACCCGCGAGGCCGACCTGCTGGTACATGTCGTCGACGTCAGCCATCCCGACTTCGAGGAGCAGATAGAGGTGGTGAACCGTACGCTCTGCGACCTCGGATGTGCCGACCATCCGCAGCTTCTCGTCTTCAACAAGATGGACGCCTATACCTTCACGCCCAAGGCCGAGGACGACCTTACGCCTGCCGGACGCGAAAACACCCCGCTCGACGAACTGATGCAGACCTGGATGGCGCACGCTGCCGGAACTCCCGAGCGGCACAATCCTACGGCAGGAAACATCCTCGACGTCATCTTCATCTCCGCACGCGAACGGACGAACATCGAATCGCTCCGCGACCTCCTCTATCGTCGCGTACGCGAGCTCCACGTCCAGAAATATCCTTTCAACGACTTCCTCTTCGACGATTACCGGAATCCGGAGGAGGAGGGCGAAAGCTGACACCCCCCACAACATCAGCATATCAGATGATGGCCATACGCCGTACTTCCCTACCCCACACGGAAGTACGGCGTTTTTTCGGTCTGCGCCGCCGGACAGCCCGTAGCAGTTGGAGGAAAAGATACCCATGGTGGTCGTCTTTTCCCCCATTGGGGGATGAAATCCAAGTTTTTTGAAGAAATATTTGTAAGCAATCGTCTTTGTTCGTATTTTTGCAAACAACAAACAATAAGCATAGTTTATGACCAGCAGAAAGTATTGTATCAAAACCGAAACCTTGGCACAGTTGGCAAAGGCTCTCGGACACCCTGCCCGCATCTCCATCATGCGTTTTCTGGCAAAGCGCGACACCTGCTATTTCGGTGCCATCCACGAAGAACTTCCCATTACCAAAGCCACTGTCAGCCAGCATCTTTCCGCGCTGAAGGAGGCGGGGCTGATACAGGGGGAGATAGAAACTCCAAAGGTGAAGTACTGCATCAACCGCGAAAACTGGGAGTATGCACGCCAACTGTTCCAGGAGTTCTTCGACGCCACACTTTGTGAAAAAGAGAGTTGTTGCAACCGACGACAAACCGAGTGTCATCAAGTTTACTTGAATGACCGAGGTGCGAAGGAGGAAGGCGAAGCCAAGGAGAAATAGGTTTTAATGCGTAATCTTACGAACGTTTCATTAAGCGAGAGCAGAGGCAGAGTTTACTCTGACTATGCCGAACGCCGGAAACGAAGGTTGCAAACCAACGTTTCATTAAGCGAGAGCAGAGGCAGAGTTTACTCTGACTATGCCGAGCGTCAGAAACGAAGGAGACTATACAAAAATATACAAAATCATAATCCATCATGAAAGACATCAAAGTACTTATGAGCGGCTGCAAATGCAGTCAGAAATTCTACGACCTCGTTGTAAAGACCGTCAATGGCCATGGCATAGATGCCAAGGTAGAAAGGGTGGATGACATCGTGGAGGTGATGCAGTACAACACCATGACCCTTCCGGCACTCGTGGTTGACGGTGTGCTTGTAGCCCGTGGCCAGAAGGACGAAGCCGAACTGCTTGCAATACTTACTAAGTGACAGCACCCTTAACCTTCCGATTCTTGATATGAAACGTGCCATCTTCATTCCCCTGCTGTTCCTTGTTTTGGGAACACCCTGTGCAGCACAGACCTGTACGAGCAATTGTCGCACCTGCCAGTCGTCTGCCTGCGTGAAACAGTCTGCCGCGTCATCGAAGGTAAAGCCTGCCGACAGGAAGTCTGCCACAAGCGTAGAAGTCCTCTATTTCCATGGTAAGCAGCGTTGCAAGACCTGCAATGCCATAGAGTCCGAAACGCGGGCTGTGGTACACGACGAGTTGGCATCCGAGGTGAAGGCCGGCAAGGTGCGCTTCCGTGTGGTGGACATCACCACTCCCGAAGGCAAGGTGCTTGCAGCCAAATACAAGGTATCGTGGTCTTCGCTTTTCGTTGTCCAGCATAAGGGCGGCAAGGAAAAGGTGAACAACCTTACACAGTTTGCCTTTGCCAATGCCTCAAACAATGCCAAAGGTTTCCGTGCTGCACTGAAAAGCAAGGTGCAGAAACTCCTGAAATGATGCAGGACTTTACCCTCTTTTATGCAGATATAGAATCGTATGGAGTATCTTCAACAGTTGCTCGATAGCAGCGAAATTCCGGTGTTCACGGCATTCGTCCTGGGCCTCCTTACCGCCATCAGCCCTTGTCCGCTGGCAACGAACCTCACCGCCGTGGGCTTCATCTCCCGTTCATTTCGCGCCTCGCACGAAGACCGCTACAAGGTGTTCCGCAACGGTCTGCTCTACAGTATTGGGCGCTGTGTGGCCTATACCCTGCTGGGAGCTGCACTCATATATATAATCCGCAAGGGGGCCGATACCTTCGGACTGCAAAACGCCGTGAGCGTGCTGGGTGAGTATGTGCTCGGACCGGTGCTTATTTTCATGGGAGCGTTGATGCTGGCTTTCGAGTTTGCCAATCTTGGCGGAAAATTCGGCTTTTCGGGCGGTGCCTGGGCAGAGCGCCTGAATGGTGCGGGCGGTGCCTTTGTCCTCGGAGTGCTGTTTGCCATGGCTTTCTGCCCTACCAGCGGTCTCTTTTTCTTCGGAATGCTCATTCCCTTGTCAGCCACCTCGGCCGAAGGTTATCTGCTACCCTTTGTCTATGGTGTAGCCACTTCGCTTCCCGTAGTCCTTCTGGCGTGGGTGCTGGCATTCAGTGTGCGCTCGTTGGGCAGGCTCGTGGGCGGTATAAATGCATTCCAATGCTGGTTTAACCGTGCCGTGGCCGTGCTGTTCATTGCCGTCGGACTGTATTATTGCTATATCATGTTTATCAGATAAGGTATCCGATTATTGCCATGAAACAGACCATCCTATATCCCATATTTCTTGTTCTTTTTGCCCTACCCTCCGTTGTCCGTTCACAGACGGTGCCGGAAGAGGATGTACCGGTTTCCATTGCCGACAGCATCCATGCCCGTTATGACTATGCTGCCAAGGGCGAGCCCAAACGCTACACTTTTCTGGAGTTCGGAGCCACCTATTGCCTGCCATGCAGACAAATGGAGGATGTGATGCAGGAAATCCGTGAAAGATATTCCGAAAAGGTGACGGTGGAGTTCTTCAATGTCTCCCTTGTCGAGAATGCGCCGTGGGCGGAACATTTCGAAGTCGACCTCATACCCACGCAGATTGTCCTCGACGAAAAGGGCCGTACGGTGTTCCGTCACACCGGAGTCATTTCTGCCGAATCCCTCATGCAGGCAATGGTTCTTTGCGGATTGGACGACAAGGAGGAATGAGGGCACAAACAGCATGGAATCCCGGATTTCCATACATAAGATAGCACATTATATACTGTAAATTCCATGATACAATCCTTTGCCGACTGGCTCGTCTTCGGCGTTTTCGGTCTTGCACAGACTTCGCGCTTGGGCGAGGCTTTGAATTTCTTCGTTTACGACACCTTGAAAATCCTGTTCCTGCTCTTCCTGATCAGTACGGTGATGGGTGTCGTCAACACCTATTTCCCCATTGAGCGCTTGCGCAATTTCCTCTCCAGTCATCGTCTTTATGGTCTGCAATACGTGTTTGCCAGTGTTTTCGGAGCCATCACCCCCTTTTGTTCCTGCTCTTCCATTCCGCTTTTCCTCGGTTTCGTTAAGGGTGGAATCCCCCTGGGTGTCACCTTCTCCTTTCTTATCACCTCTCCTCTCATCAACGAGGTGGCGGTCGCCATGTTTGCCGGAACGTTCGGATGGACCGTTACGGGCATTTATGTCCTTTCAGGCATTGTGCTGGGCAGCATCGGAGGCATTGTGCTGGGCAGGATGAAACTGGAGCGCTGGCTTTCGCCATGGGTCATCCAGATACAGCAGGCATCGGAGCGTAACAACGAGGAATGGGAAGCCTGCCATCTTTCGTTTGCCGAGCGTCTGCCTTCCATTGTCAGTGAAGCGTGGGGCATTGTCCGTGGTGTGCTGGTGTATGTCCTCATAGGTATTGCCATAGGAGCCTTCATGCACGGTTATATCCCTGAAGGTTTCTTCGAACAGTACATGTCGGGCAACAGCTGGTATACCGTTCCGTTGAGCGTCATCCTTGCCGTGCCGATGTATGCCAATGCCGCGGGGATAGTGCCCGTGGTGGAGGTTTTTGTAGCCAAGGGCATCCCTCTTGGCACAGCCATTGCCTTCATGATGTCAGTGGTAGGACTTTCGCTCCCCGAGGCCACCATGCTGAAAAAGGCTATGACCTGGCGGCTCATCCTTGTCTTCTTCTCCACGGTGACCCTGTTCATCATCCTTTCAGGTTATTTGTTCAATTGCATTCTTTGATATTCATATAAGGGATGTTCTATAAATTAGTAAATTACATTTTATTCAAAGGGTGTCTGCTTGGCCGCTTTTCCACCTCTCGCACAGCATCTTTTTGCTTTTCAAGCACTTACATAGCCCGCTATGTGCATACTTAAAAAACAAAAATCTACTGTACGATAGGCATAAAATCGCCTCAAGCTAATTTATAGAACACCCCTAGAGTGAAAAATTTTGATTTATGAAAACCATCAGACGGCTCTTGTTTTTCGGCTTTGAGACCCGCCTTCCCCAGCGTCAGCTGGTCATCGGCTACCTCATCCATGTCGTTGTCGGCACGGTGTTGCTTTGCCTTCCCTGTTCCGTGCAACATCCCGCCTCCGTCATCAGCCACCTTTTCACGGCAGTCTCCGCCCTGTCCACCACCGGACTGTCGACCCTCGACGTGTCATCGACATACTCCACCTTCGGTCAATGCGTAATCCTGGTGCTGATACAGATGGGCGGTATGGGGTACATGACGCTCACTTCGTTCATCATGCTCGGCCTCACCCACCATCTCGGCAAGAACGCCAACAGCATCTTCCTTTCGCAATTTGCGCTGACGAAACAGATCGGCATTCGCACCATGATGCGCAACATCGTGCTTTTCACCCTCTTCTTCGAAGTGCTCGGCACCCTGCTGCTCTACCTTGCCTTTTCGTTCCACGGCACTCCCCATGCCCTATGGTCGGCCCTGTTCCATTCCGTCTCGGCATTCTGTACGGCAGGTTTCAGCATCTATCCCGACAACCTTACCGCCTTCCGCACCGACTGGGCGGTGAATGCCATAATCAACTTGCTGAGTTTCATGGGAGCGATGGGATTCATCCTCCTCACCGACCTGGCACGCTGGCTGCGCAACCGGCATCATCGCATCACATTCACCACACGCGTCATCCTCGTCATCACCTTCGGTCTGGCACTGTTCACCACCCTTCACCTCTACCTCTTCGAGCCCGGGCTCCAATGCCTTCCCTTCGGCGAACGCCTTTCCGGGGCTTTCTTCCATGCCGTATCCGCCATGACCACCTCGGGCTTCAATACCATAGACGTAAGCCACATGCTCCCCGTATCGCTCTTCGTCCTTACACTGACCATGTACATCGGAGCCTCGCCGTCAGGAACGGGAGGCGGACTGAAGTCGACCACGCTCTCAGCCATCTATGCCTACACCCGCTGCCGGTTGGGCATGCGTACACCCACCACACTGATGGGGAACATCATTCCGACATTCCGCATCGAAAACGCCATCACCACCTTCATCTTCTACACGTTCATGCTCCTTGCCGGCGTTTATGCCCTGGTACTCACCGAAGGTCCCGACGTTCCCTTCATCCACATCCTGTTTGAGTCGGCCTCAGCATTGGCCACCACAGGTCTGAGTTCCGGAGTGTCCGGCAACGCCACCACTATAGGGAAATGCGTGCTCATCGTACTCATGTTTGCCGGACGCGTCGGCGTCGTCACCTTCGGCACCGCCCTCATCAGCCATTCAAGCCACAAGGACAGTACGAAGCACAACGACCTTGCCATCTGACAACATAGACACACACCGCACCCAACAAGGGAGAACAAAGCCCCTGCCAGACTTTCTGAGGAGTCTGACAGGGGCTTTGCCATAGGAAATCCAAAAGGAAACCGGAACCTGGCGGAGACACATCACAGCGCCTCCACCGGCTCTGTATAAAAGAACACCTCCTCGTGGTTGCGCCATTTGCGACTGATGACGAGGTATCCGTCCTCCGTGACAGGCACAGGAATGGGACGGCCGTTGATATGGAAGGTGGGAGACGCCTCGCCAGGGTGCTGCAGGCGGAGACGGAGCGTGAGAGGATGCTGCCCCTCGGGGAGTCCGCCCACACGGAGCTTTACCATCGGTCCGTTGGGATATTCGCTGATGATGTCGAGCGTCATCGTGAACTTTTCCAACGGGATGTTCGCCGTGGCATTCTCGTAGAGATTGACGTAGATATTGTCCCTGCCGTCGGTGGCCACAATATTCCCTACAGTGTTGAGGAAACGCTGTGCAGCATCGATGCGGACATTCAGCGGCAGCGAATCGTTGCGGATGATGCCGGGAAGGACATGGAAATAGGTGTGCTCGATGGAGTCGAAACGTTCGGCATGGCCGGTAAGCAGGAAGAACTGTTGGGGCGAGACGCTGGGGACGGCACCGACAGTCGTAGCATCCGGTCGTTTCAGCCATTGCCTCAGGCTGCGGCGTTCGGCATCGGTCACCAACGTAGGGCGCGGAGCCAAGAACTGGTCCACCGCCATGATGTCGAAGACGATGTTCTGCTGGTCACGGGGCAATACCAACACCTGCTCCGCAGGGACGAAACTGAGGGGACGGCGGAGCAGTTTTACTCCCGAAGCTTCTGATGCCAAGGCAAACAGAAGTAGGAGACCGGAGACGAGACGGAGACTTCTCATGATTTAGAATCCTTTCAGGCGCATCTTCATACATGCCCAGTTGTCGAGACTGCGGACGTCGACGAGTTCCAGCCCCAAAGTTTCGGCATGCTGCTGCAGGCGTTCGACATCCTCCAGGTAGAAGCCGCTCATATAGATGACGGCACCTGGTTTCATGGCCTGTACGTAAGCGGCGAGGTCGGCTAGGAGTATGTTGCGGTTGATGTTTGCTATGACGAGGTCGAAATGCCGTGAAAAAGGTTGCAGGGCCGAAGCGTCGCCATGGATGACATCGATGCCGTCGAGACTGTTGAGGGCAATGTTCTCCTGCGAATTCTTCACACACCATTCGTCATAGTCGATGGCCACACAATGCCTTGCACCACGCATACGGGCAAGGATGGCGAGAATGCTGGTACCGCAACCCATATCGAGCACCTCGAGACCGCAGATTTCGTCATCGAGCAGGCGTCCGATCATCTGCGCCGTCGTCTGGTGATGACCCGTTCCGAAGGACATTTGGGGATTGATGCGCACATTATAGTCCGCATCGGGTACGTCGCGGTGGAAGGTGGCAGCGATGACACACCGTGGATGTTCGGCCGGACCGATGATGATGGGCTGGAAATAATTCTTTTCCCACTCCTCGTTCCAGTCGCGGTCCTCGGCTTCGGCCATCTCGTAAGTGACGGTCACACCGGGAATGGGGAAGTCTTCGATGGCCTGTCTGAGGGCATCCTCATCGTAGAGTGCGGTCTGAATGTATGCCTTGAAGGTATCCTCGTCGGCCTTGTCGGCGAAAATGGGAGCCTCGGGAAAGTTGTCGACAGAACCGACACGGGGAAGGTCGAGTTCGCTGGTGTGGACAAACGACTCGAAACCTACCTCACCGAGCACCATGCTGAGCACGTCGCTCACGGCCTCATCCGAGGGGCGGGTAGTAAATGTGAATTCAAGATATTTCATGGAATGGGGATTAAAGATTGGGGAAAGGAACGTTTTCGTTCAGCCATATGAGCAATGGGAACTTGTTCAACCATTGCCATGGCGTAGAAAACGAAGGATGAAATCCAACGGCTTATACGGCATCGCATCCGGAAATCCGAGCCACGGACCCTATGCCTGTTTCGGCACCTGTATGCGGATTTTCCATGCATCGGGATAGAGGTTGTTGGCCCTTGCCCCAAGGTTATTGACGAATCCCAACGGCAGTCCGTCAAAAGTGACGACGACATATCCGCGGGGGACATCGGAAGAAAGGGTAATGCTTTCGCGACGCAGATAGGCGAGGGCATCGCCAAGCGGGAGTTCAGCATGGGGAAAGGCATCGTCGGCAAGGGCCTCAGAGAGTGCCAAGGCGTGCTGCGGAACGAGTTTGGCACCCTTTTCCTCTGCCAGCAATACGCCGGCTGTCAAGACACGCAGCCGCGAAGAGAGGCGTGCGGCATCGTCGGCAAAGGCCTTGTGGATGGCGGCAAGGTGTGTGTCCGAAGGCCGGAAGATGCGGAAATCGTCGCTGTCCTGCAACCATTTCACCACCTGTGCGGCGTTTTTCACAGCTGGAGCACGGAACTCCCTCCCCTTTTTCCCTTTCTTTGGGCTGAAGGTCTCGCCATGCGCCTCCGCATCCTCTCCCCCATTCTTCCGCAACAGGGCGAGGAAGAAACCTTCGCCTTCCGCACGATGGGGATAAAAATGGTAGTTTCCAACGGTGCCCCATTCGGGATTTACAGGAATCTCCACCACCGTTGCCCCCAGTTCGTGACAGATGCGTTCGACCATTTCCTCATCCTCGCGGCGGTTGAAGGTGCAGGTGGAATAGACCATCCACCCTCCCGGGCGCAACGCTGGCCAGATGTCGCTGACAATCTGCCACTGGCGTTCGGCACAGCGCTCCACCGCCTCGGGACTCCACTCGCTGCGGGCGGCTTCGTCCTTACGGAACATGCCTTCTCCGGAACACGGAACGTCGGCTCCGATGATGTCGAACATGGCTTCGAAGGGTGCGAACTCTTCGGGATAGGCCGAGGTGACGACGGTGGCAGGATGCCCCCATTTCGTCAGGTTTTCCGCCAGTATCTGTGCCCTCTGCCGTACGGGTTCGTTGGCCACCAGCAGCGTGTCGTCCGGAAGCAGCGAGCGCCAGAGGGTGCTCTTTCCGCCAGGAGCGGCACAGAGGTCGAGCACACGCCGCGGTTTTCCGTCACCATGCGCCACAATGGTCCGCCATGCCTGCTCAAGGAACATCGACGACGCCTCCTGCACATAGTAGGCTCCGGCATGCAGACGGGGGTCGAGCGTGAATGTGGGACGTTCATTCAGATAGAAGCCGCCGGTACACCATGGCACGGGCCGCAGCGTCCCTTCATCGAAGGGTACGGAGTGGTATTTCCTGCCGTTTATGCGGATGCTTGTGGGTGCCGGCGTGGCAGTAAGCGCATGACAGAGCGCCCCGGCCTCTTCAGGGCCAAGACACTCTGTCATGAGCGATAGGAATGCTGGGTGGAGCATATCGGATTTCAATGTTGGATTTCATCCTTCGTTTTCTACGCCATGGCAATGACTGTGCAAGGTGAGAGCAGAGCGAAAACGTTGGATTCAGGACACTATTTCACAATCGTCATCTCGTCGACGGCATAGGTGGAACCGCCATACAGGTCGCAGATGAAAAGTACATAGCGGATGTCGACACAGATGCAACGCTGCAGGGCAGGATTGAAGCGGAGGTCGCTCGAGAGACTCTCGATGTTGCCGTCGAAAGCCAGGCCCACAAGTTCGCCGCGGGCATTGAGCACGGCACTTCCGGAATTGCCGCCGGTGATGTCGTTGTTCGTCAGGAAGCAGGTGGGGAGTTCACCGTCCGCACCGACATAACGGCCATAATTCTTCTCAAGGTAGAACTTCCGGAGGGGTTCGTCGATGACATAGTCGGGGTCCTTCGGATTTTCCTTTTCCATCATGCCGTGGAGATTGGTCTTCCAGTCGTAGAAGACGGCATCGCGGGGCTGGTAACCTCCGACGTGGCCATAGGTCATACGGAGGGTGAAGTTCGCATCCGGACTCTTTGACCAGTCGTACATCTCGCAAAGGCCGCAGACGTAGATGCGGCTGAGGTTTTCGTTCTCCACATAGTAGCGGTTTGTCATGTCCTTATAGGTGGCATCGCCGAAACGGTGGATTTCGCGGAGATGACTGACGAGGGGGTCGGCATCGAAGGCTGCAAGGGAACAGGTATCGATAAACTCTTCGAGACTCTTGCGGCGTGCGAAGACGGAATTGTGGAAGATGTTCTGATAATAAGCCTTGAAGTCTTCGGCAGTCTTGCCCTCGGCAAATGCGGGCTGGGCCTGCAGCCGGTGGTGCTTGATCCAGTAAGGCACGAGGATGTTCATCTTCTGTTCGTCGTAGACGAGGTCTACCTTGCCGATGGATGCGCTGTAGGCATCGAGGAAATCCTTGCGGGCCTTCTCCAGGTTCTTGCCCTCCTTGAGCGCACTCCGGAAGGCGCGTATGTCGGCACGGTCCATCTTCATGCTCTGTGCGCCGAAGACGAAGCGGAAGAGTTTGCTGTCGTAGATAGAGTCCTTGTAGGTCTGTACGCAACGGTCGATGCGGTCGATGATGTCGGCATACTCTGCATTTCCGGACTGTGCGGCAAACTTGCGGAAGTCGGCTTCCTCACCGGCCTTGATGTCGAGGAGTCCGGTAGAGCGCACACTGGCATTCATGCCGCCGAAGTTCTTCACCAGATTTCCGAGCGACATATAGTCATCGGCGTATTTCAGTGCCAGGGCAGGGTCGGAGTCCATCTGCTGCTTCATGAAGTTGAGTTCCGCCTCTCCGGCCATGTTGACCGGTTCGTTGATGGATTCGCAACGCAGCTGCACCTGCGAACGTGTGAGATAGCGGCTGGTGCTTCCGGGGAATCCCATAATCATGGTATAGTCACCGTTCTCCACGCCCTTCAGACTCACCTTGAGCCACTTCTTGCAGTGCAGGGGTTGGTTGTTTTCGTCAAAATCAGCAGGCTTTCCGTCGGCATCGGCATAGATGCGGAACATGGCAAAGTCGCAGTTGTGGCGTGGCCATACCCAGTTGTCCTGGTTGAAGCCGTACTGACCAATCTGCATGGGAGGGTTCACCACCAGGCGTACATCGGTGTATGCCTGTTCGTAGAAGGCATAGAACTGGTTGCCGCCGAAATAGGGGACGATGCGCATACTGATGTTCTTTTCCTTGGCAAGTCCGCTCTTCTTCATCAGCCGGTCCTCGAGTTTTCCGAGGAATTCCTGCGACTGCATGGTGTAGGCGTCGGCCTTTTCCTTGCGGGCCACACGCTCCACCTCGGCGGTGACATCGTCAATGCGTACGACAAAAGTAAAGGTCAGTCCGGGGCAGGGCACCTCTTCCTGTTGCGATTTTGCAAAGAATCCGGCATAGAGGTAGTTGTGCTCCATGGTGGAAATCTCATGTACGTAGGAGAATCCGCAGTGGTTGTTGGTCAGGACGAGACCGTTTTCGCTGACGAGTTCGCCGGTACATCCGTTTCCGAAGATGCCAATGACATCGCGGAGCGAGGGTGAGGTTTCGCTGTAGAGCTGGTCCGCAGGCATCTGCAGTCCGGCTTTCTGGAGGGAATCGAGGAGGTGCTGCTGCTCCATGAGCTTGAGGAGCCACATTCCCTCGTCGGCACGTGCTCCGAGAGGCGCGAGGAGCACAAGCAGGGTGAGAAGGATTTTCTTCATGTTTTAGTATGGTAGCGGTTAGGAGTGTCTGTCAATAAACGGGTATTGGACGAAAGACGTTTTCGTGTGAAAGCGTGTGAAGCCGGCCGTCAGTGTATGGTGACCATGGTGGCCCCGAAGCCGTATTCCTGGAACGAGGCGTCCTGGTGGGTACAGCTGCGGTAGCGGCTCTTGAGGAGTTTCAACAACTCGTTGCGGAGCACCCCGTCGCCCTTGCCGTGGATGAAGACAATGCGGCGCGACTTTTCCTTGAGGTGTGCGTCGAGGGTCTTCCGCACCACCCCGAGCTGATAGTCAAGAATTTCGCGGGCCGTCATGCCGTCGGTGCGGTCGAGGAGCTGTTCGATGTGGAGGTCCACCTCGATGAGTCCGTTGCGGTCTGTGCCTTTGAATCCGGGGAGTGCCCCCTTCTTGCGAGCGGGAGCGGTGAGGGGTACGGCCTTCGGTGTCTGGAGCGCGGTCTGCAGGCTGTCGGCCTCAAGGCTGACCTGGCTGGCAGGACGGTCGTCGCGCACGAGTTCGCAGATGTAAGCGGCCTCGTCGAAGAACTCGGAGGGCTGGAAGGTATGGAGTTTGTAGAACTTGGTGCCGTCAATCCGCACGGTGATGCACATGGGCTGCTTGAGGGCGAAGGCGCGCTCGCGCTTGTAGGCGGTGATGACGAGGGTCAGCCGCTCCAGTTCGGGCAGGGCATCGCGGTCGAAGGTCTCGAGCCACACCTTCATGTTGGGTTCAGCCTCCCCTTCGTATTTCAGACGGTACGATGTTCCCTCCTGGGTCAGGACGAGGTAATGGACGAAATAGTTGGAATCGTTGATGAAATAGGCTTCGAAATCGGTCGATGCCAACGACTGGCGATGCGTGGGGAGGAATCCCAGATAGAGGTTCAGTTCGTCGGCCCCACGGCGTTCAACGGGACGTGCCCTAAACGTCATCGGACGGTCGGCAATGTCGGTTTCCTCCTCTTCGGCGTTGTCGCCCACGTGTGCCGAAAGCATGGCCTTGAGGCTTGTGGGCGGAGCCGCGGGAGTTTCTGTCTCCTTCGACGCCTTGGGGGTGGATGTCTTGCGGACAAAGTTGTACTGGTCGGTCTCGATGACCACCACCTCGTTCCGCATGCAGGGAATCTCGAATCCCGTCTCGTCCTCGACGAGTACGATGTCCGAGCCCTGGAATCCTGTAATCTTTCCGCCACCTGTAGCATTCAGGAAGCGTACTTTATCTCCTATGTTCATGTGTGATGTGGTTTTTGTGGCGGTGACATGGGTATGGCTACCTTCGATGACTTCGTCTTGCTCTGTCACGACTCGGCAGGGGCGCAATGGAAAAGAGGGGCTCTATGTCACCTAAAAGAAGGAGCCAACTGCCGTCAGCCCCTTCTTGATTATAGATTCCGAACGGTCCAGGGTAACAGTCACCCCTACCCTTCCGGGATACGTACTTTTATTCAGCGTTGGTCTGTGCCAACTTTTCTTCGAGTTCGGCAAGTTCCTGCTTCAGACGCTCAATGCGGCGCTCCACGTCGGCTACGAGGCTGTTTCCGCTCTTCGACTTGCTGGAGAGGAAAGTGAGGTTGGTCTCGTAGTTCTTGATTTCGGTACGTTTTTCCTCAATCATCTTCTGCAGACGCTGCTGGGGCGTCATGTTCTTGCCGCCCTGGCGCATGGCGTTGTCGATGCGTGAGCGCGAAGCGGAACGGTGGATGGTGTCGTAGAGGGTGTCGCAGATTTCGCGGTACCGGCGGTTGAGCTTGTCCTTTTTGCGGAAGGGCACATGGCCGGTCTCGTTCCATTCGGCCTGGAGTGCGCGTACATCCTGGAGCAGGTTGTCGCTGCCTTCGTTGGCAAGGGCCTCAAGACGTGCCACGATGTCGAGTTTCTTCTGCAGGTTGGCCTCTTCCTCGGTGCGCTGTTCCTTGTTTGCGGCATTCTTGGCGTTGAAGAAGGCGTTGCAGGCGGTGTTGAAGCGCTTCCAGATGCTTTCGCTCACCTTTTGTGGAACGGGACCGATGGTCTTCCATTCAGCCTGCAGTGCCACGAGTTCGTTCGTGGTGGTAGCCCAGTCGGTGCTGTCCTGAAGCTTTTCGGCGCGCTCGCAGAGTGCGGTCTTCAGCTTGAGATTCTCGGACTGCGATTCGCGGATGCCGCGGAAGTGGGCAGTCTTGGCGTTGAAGAAACGGTCGCAGGCCGTGCGGAAACGTTCGAAAATCTCCTGGTTCACCTTACGGGGAGCATAGCCGATGCTCTTCCACTGTGCCTGCAGGGCGATAATATTCTTTGTAGCCTCTTCCCATTCTGCGGGCTTGCGGATGGCATCGAGGTCGATGTTCTCAACGATTTCGCAGAGAGTCTGCTTCTGCTTGAGGTTGTCCTCCTCGTCGGCCTTGATGGAAAGGAAGTGATCCTGATGACGCTTGTTGATGAGGGTGCTGGCGCTCTTGAAACGTGTCCACACCTCCTCGCGGAGCTCCTTGGCCACAGGACCGGTCTCGCGGAATTCCTGATGGAGCTTCTGAAGCTGGTGGAAGGCGCTGATGACATCCTCGAGCTCTACGAGTTTTTCGGCAGCCTCGCAGATGCGCGTCTTGATTTCAAGGTTCTTCTTGAAGTCATAGGCACGCATTTCGTGGTTGATGCGGAGCAGGTCGTAGAACTGTTCGCGCTGATGCTGGAAATTCTTCCAGGTCTCGGTGGTGTTTTCGGCCGGAATGGGTCCGATTTCCCTCCATTCGGTCTCGAGGGTCTTGAAGTTCTCGTAGTTTTTGTCAATGCTGTCGGGGTTGGCAACCATCTCCTTGATTTTCTCGATGATGTCGAGTTTCTTCTGGAGATTCTCCTTGCGTTCAGCTTCAGCCTCTGCAGCCTGTTCGGCACGCTTTTCCTTGATGGTGGCCATGAGGCTCTTGAATTCAGCCTCAAAGGGGTCCTCGGCAGGTGTGAAATCCTCAGCGTTACCGCCGGCTTCGACGAAAGCCTGACGTGCGGCGGCTACCTCTTCGTTGTGCATCTTGTAGAAACTTACGCGAAGATGGTCGCAAAGGTTACGGTCGGTGTTGCCGGATTCGACAAGCGCCTTGAGTTGGGCCACAACTTCTTCTTTCGTGGAAGGCGTGGTTTCTGCTGTTTCCGTTGCCTGCACGCATTCCTCTACGGGAGTTTCAGTGGCCGCTTCGGCAGCGGTCTCCACGGGCTGGAGGTTCTCTTCGGCTGCCATGAGCTGGGTTTCTTCAATTTCACTCATAATTACGAGTGTCAGTCTTTAAGGTTAAAAATAAAAATGAAACTAAAAGGTATGTATGGCGGATGCGGTCGATACGACAGGAATACATACCGCAATACAAGGTGCAAAGAAAAGTAAAAAAGTGCAACCCACAAAGTTTTTTTTCGAAAAAAATGTCTTTATATGCGTCTTTTGCCATTTCGAGACGTATTTTCACCTGTTACTTGCACCTTTTCTGCTTTCTTTAGTAAAGGTGGGTTCTATAAATTCGCTTAGACAGATTTTTGAGTTTTAGTCGAGTTCAGATTGTCTGTCG
>SFJN01000166.1 GCA_004555055.1 Bacteroidales bacterium
CATAGCTATCAGACAAACTTCTATGAGATGAAACGGACATGTCCGCGCATCAATTTACTTCTTCAGAATATATAGTAAGACGCAACAATCTGTGGAAGGGGACACCGAAGAATCGGCACCTCAGAGTTAAATAGGAGTCGTCTTGTAAAGTCGTCTGATAATCCGTATGTCAATTACCCGTTTTGTATGGTACATATTCTTTTTCGTTCTTTAGGACGGCGTAGATGATGTTCGACAGTTTACGTGCTATCCTCACTATCGCCTCCTGTGGTTCCATTCTCTTCTTGTATTGGAAGTACTGCGCTCCAAGTCCCGCATCCCTGCTGATGGTAATCCATGCAGCCTCGATGATCATTGGACCAAGTTGCTTGTTCCCTCTGAAAGTCTTCTCGCCATGGACGGTTTTGTCACCGCTGCTGTGGCTTGTAGGGATTAGTCCGAGATATGCGGCAAACTGTTTCTCGTTATGGAACCTACTCACGTCACAGACTTCCGTCAGGATGCACATGGTTACAATGGGACCAATGCCCGGTATGCTTCTTAGCAGGTCGTGCCTGCGCCTGTACCTCTCTGCCTGGCCCATCCTTCGCATCTGGCGCGTAGCATCAAGAAGCGTTCCCCTGAGTACTTCCACCTGTCGGACAAGCAAATCCAGCGATACGCGTGTGTCGGACATCAGCCGCACGTCTTGCATCAGCCATGCAATGAACGCCCTTGACCAGTGTGTCTGTTTTTTTGAGAACCGCTCAGGGAACTCCACCCCATGGCAGTGCAGCAGGTGCTTTACCCTCGACTTGTAGCCGCTGAGCTGCTTCTGTATCGTCCTGCGTATGCGGACTACGGAACGGTCGTCGATATATTGCTTCTCCAGAATGTAGTTGCCCCTGAGCAAACCTGCCTTCAGAGACCTCACCAACTTCTCTGCGTCCACCCTGTCTGTCTTCATCACCTCCTCATACTGTGTCGTCGGAACGTCAGCGGCATGGATTACCATGCACTCGATGCCAACCTCCTTCAGGGCGTAGTAGGTGGAGTAACCGCTGAAACCAGACTCATAGACTGCCTGGTACTCGCCTTCCGGGTAATTCTTCTTCAAAAAGTCAAAGAGCACTTTTGCAGAAGCCTTCTGGGAATGACTCCTAACAATTCCTACTTCGGGGGCTATTGAAACCACCCAATTCTTTGCATGGACATCAATTCCTATGAAAATCTTTTGTCCTTTGAAAGAAATTTTGTTCCTTTGCATATCGGTACGGTATTTAATTGTGAATGTATATTCTTTATTTGCACTTACAAAAATACGTTCCAATTATTATCGTACCAAATTCTTCCACTCTTTTCTTTGCGAAGCCCCTTGCACGCAACGAGAGGTGTAGAGGTTCTCGAAGCGCAGCGAAGAGGTTCTCTGCACCTCACGTTGCGGAATTATATCTGCCTAAGGACTATTTCCTGTCGGCTTATTGGCGTTTTCGACTGCAAACATAGTAACTGTGGTTCAAAATCACTTCCGAAACTTGAGTAAATCCCAGGAACACAAAAAGGGCCGCATCACAACTAAACGAGTTAGTCTGATGCGACCCATTCTGTCTATGCAGTTACATTCAGTAACTTTTCCCTTATGCAGTTACATTCAGTAACCTTACGTGATTGTCATACTGATCATGGCGTTACTTGATGACCACCTTGCGTGTCTTCACGGCCTGGGTCTTCTTGTCGTATGTACGGCAGAGGTAAACTCCAGGCTCGGCAGGCTTGCCAGGCAGACGGGCACCGTCAACGGTGAACCACTGGGTATCGTCATCAATGCCGTCGCTGATTCCGCCGATACTGTTGGTCGACGTGTCGAACGACAGGATGAGCGGCGAGCTGTGGGTACCGATGAGGGCATCCTCAACATACGTCACGGTAACGTCAGCGAGATGCATCTCGTCACCACGTACCATCATGAAGCGCAGACTCTGCTTCTCGTCACCAGGTACGGTGAAGTAGGCATATCCTTCCTCGTCAGTAATCTCAACGCATCTGCAATTGCTGTCGTCGAATACTCCTACCTCGTAGCCAACGGCCGGTGCGCCCTCCCATTTGATAGAAGCCACGATACACATGTTGCCTGGGTACTTGTGGTAGTCTATCGGAGTGAATACGCCAGCCTCCCTCTGCATAGCCTTGGAAGCGGCATAGGCCGGCGCGGCTGCCATGGTCGGGTACTCGAAGGTGCGCTCCTCGGTAGTCGAGCTCCTGAGCATGTAGCCCTGACCTGGGGTGAGAGCCTTCAGCGAGCCGTTCCACTCGTAACCGTCATACAGTGCAAATCCCTTCTGTCCCTTGATGAGGTCGCCGTCCTGTGGGTTAATTCCTGCGAGGGCATCGCCTACACTTGCTGTCTGCATAGCGTTGTATGCAATCCAGTTCCAGTCGGGCTGCAGTGTGATGGTGCGCTGCTCGGTAGTCAGTCGTCTACCGATGACGTTCAGCATCTGCGGCGCAGTGGTGTGAACCCTATACATCGAGCGGTTATCGGTCTCGAAGGCCTTTCCGTAGAACTGGCCGTTCTCAAACGTTCCGAACTCAGTCTGGCTCTTGACAACGTCCGTCCTTGCGGCTATTGGGCTGAAGATATTCTCCACGCCCATTTCGTCGGCATGAACATAGAACGATACCCAGTTCCAGCCCTGAACAAGGTCGCGGCTCTGCTCGATGAGGTCGTCAGCGTTAAGCACTACAGGAGCGGCGAACGTACCGTAAACCTGATTGTCGCGGAAGACAACCTCCTGTGAGGTGCTCAACTGCGGATACTTCGTACCCGTACTGTTGTCGTAGGCGTAGAATACTACAGGCTTGCCCTCATCCTCGGTGTTACCGTAGACATCGAGCTGCACGAAGTAGTTGTCATAGCGTGCGTTGTATGTCGGGTGTGCGACACCACGGCATTCGCCGTCTATGAATACAGCCACCAGGTCCTGAGCATCGTCAGTCGGCTGTCCGAGTATCGACAGCGTTCCGATGAGGTTCATCGAGTTCTCGTAGTCGGCAGGATTAACGCTCCATTGTGGAACATCGCCCGTTACGACGAGCTTGATGGTCAGAGCAGACGGAGTATTGTCGTTACCAGTCAGATAGACAGTCTCCTCGTATGTGCCGATGGCCAGGCCCTCAGAGATATCAAATCCGACAGTTGTCGTGGTGAGAGCCTCAGCCACGCCATCCTCCACACTTGCTGTGAGCCATGTTGGGAGTCCGCTGATAGACCATATCTGCTGTGCTCCGCCATTGTTGGTGAACGTAGCGTCCACACTACCCTTCTCACCCACCTTCTTGTTGATGGTGATAGTCGGGTTGTCCCATGTCAGCTCGTTGCAGTTGACGAATGCCGACCATGTCACCGGCCTTAGCTGGTTGCCGTTAAGGTCGAGCACATTCGCAACCTCGAAGTGGAGCGTACATCCCTCGATGTCGGCAGGAGTCTCAGTGATGTTGATAACCACCTTGTTGTCGCTTGCGGTGAACGAGAAGCCCACGTTGGTTTCTGTCCGTGCAGCGCGCAATGCCGGTGACTCGTCAGTATACTTGAATCCTGTTGCCGACTCGTAAGTGGCAATGTTGTCACTTCTGAGGTCCTTAGCCGTTCCCACGGTCACAACCTGGTTATTGTCGTCGAGGCGTTTAGTCTCAAACGGATAGTATGCCACCAGTCCGCCCTCCTCGCCGCTTAGTCTCACCTTGCTGCGTTCCTTTATCAGGTCGGCCGTGAGCGTAGCGTTCCAGAGTCTCACCTCGTCAACAGTTCCCTTGAGCAGTCGGTCGTAAGCATACTTCGTATCTGTGCCTGCCGAGCGGCGTGCACCGATAATCAGTCTGTCGGAAGCCGTCTGTCCAACGTTTGATGCGCTGGTCGAGAGAGTGCGCTTGCCGTCAACATATACCGTAGCATGTCCTGTGCGCAGGATGTTCAGTGCCACGTGGTGCCATGCGTTGTCAAGCACCGATGTTTGCGATGCCGCATAGGTAGAACCGAGTGATGTGAGCTGGAGCTTTCCTCCGCCGTCTATCCACAGCTCGACCTCTCCGCTTTGGAAGAGTTCAGCTTCTCCCTTCTGTTCTCCTGCACGCATCCACAACTCTATTGCGCAGTTGTCGGACGACAGCGGAGGAATAGCACCTGTCAGGATGTCAAGATGCGATGTACCGTCAAGGTCGATAGCCTTGTTCTCGTTCTCCAACTTCCATGCCTCAGCCGTCATCTTCATGTGTCGGTTGCGTGCATAGTCGGTGATGAGCGTACCCTCGCCCTCGTTCATCTTCCAGTAGCCTATCAGATGCGGGGTAGATGGTTTCTTGCTCTTTTGCTTGTCGAGCAGAGCCGTTACCAGGTCGTGAGCCACATCCCAGAGTGTCAGCTCGTGGATTGCGCCCTTGGCGCCGCTGCTTCCAATCTTCAGCTTGCCCTGTCCGCTGTATGCGCTTACGGGCACGTCGTCGAAGAGCGTCACCGTCTGGTCGTCCTGTGCGTATGCCGCATTGAGTATTGGCTGTGCGCCAGCCTTGTAGCCTGTGGTCAGGTAGAGCCACTTGTTCCTTGGCATAGCGTTGTTTGAGGTATAGGTGTTCTCACCTATGCTCATGGTCAGGTGTCCCTGAGCGTCAGTACCAATCTCAAGTTTCGTTGCGCCGTCTCCGTGCGATACTATCGTACCCTGGGTAGCAACGTTTATCCATGCGTCAATGCTGAAGTCGTGGTTGTTGAGCACGATGTCGGCCTCTGTAGCAGCCGAGCTTTCGTCTGTCACCATGTCGAGAGCCACGTCGTGCATGATGGTTGCGCCGTTGAGCACACCCGTCACGAGGAAGTTGCCCATATTGGTGAGCAAGCCCTTCTGGATGTCCTCGTTGAACTGGATGCTTATCTCGTCGCCAGCGTTGAGGATGCCGTCAGAAGGCTGCGGTAAGCCAAGCGGCAGCGGACGCGACATATCCTTCACAACGTCTATCTCCTCACTCTGGTTGTAAACCTCGTCGGTGCCGTAGGTAGCAACCGAGAGAACGCGGAAGCGATAGGTAGCATCAGAGTATGCCTTCATCGGGAACTTGTAGCTTACAGTGGCCTGGTCTGGCAGGTACTCGTTGTTCTGGGTCTTGTCCTTCTCATTGAGCACATACTCGTGGAATGTTGTCCAGTCGAGGTCACCCTGCTTGCGGTATTGCAGGCGGAATGCCTTGAGGTTGTTGTAGTTGCGGTCAAACTGGCTGAGCGAGATGTTCAGCACCGGCTCGTCACCCAGCATGGTGTTGAGCGTCGTATGGTCGAGCTTCATGGTCACTGCCGATGACGACGGTACGAACTGTGCCGAGATATATACGGTATCGGCAATCTGGTCCCAAGTGCTTGTCGGGTCATACTGAGACTGCGATGCCAGAACCACGCCGATGTTGTTGTATTCGAGCACACCGAGGTTTGTCTGCGTGAGCTGCAGAGCCTTGGTAATGGTCTCTCCGGCAGGTATCTTGATGATGCGGTTCTCCGTGAGCGGCTGTCCGTCTATTGTAATCTTCGCGCCGTCAGGATTGCTCTCGTCTATCACGAGGAGCTTGTAGTATACATCCTCGTCAATCTCCGATGCATTGGTCAGGCGCAGGGTGTAGTTGGCGGCTTGGCCAGTAGGCACATTCGATACGATAGGCACATCCACCGTAATCTGCGGCACCTCAATCTGCATTGTAGCTTCCATGATGGTAGTACCGGGACGGTAGTACTTTGTCACCACCTCACCCTCGTACGGGCCAGATGTCTGACCGCCACGGGTGCGGAAGATTGGTGAGTAGGCACCATAATTAAATACATCCACTGTCAAG
>SFJN01000012.1 GCA_004555055.1 Bacteroidales bacterium
CGACAATTTCAAGTGGACACGGCAACCCGAGAGTTACGTCATCAAGGGTGACACAATCGAAGTCGTGACCAAACCGGGAACGGACTTGTGGCAACGTACTTACTACCATTTCCGCAACGACAACGCTCCCGTATTCCAGATGGAGACTGAGGAGAAGTTCTTCAGCTTCGTGGTAAAGACCGACTTCACCGAAAGCCACCATCGCTTCGACCAATGCGGCATCGTGATGTATCTCGATAGCGAAAACTGGCTAAAAGGCAGTGTAGAATACGAGAACGAGGAATTTCAGCACTTAGGTAGCGTGGTCACCAACAACGGCTACTCCGACTGGGCAACCACCGCCATTCCCGCCGACGTGAAGACGATGTGGTATCGCCTCTCGCGCCGAGAGGATGACTATTGCATAGAGTGCTCGCAGGACGGAGAACACTTCACCCAGATGCGCGTCTGCCACATGCATCAAGGTGGCGGGAAGATACAATTCGGCATATATGCCTGTTCTCCCGAACAGTCGTCTTTCAAGGCGGTCTTCACCGACATAAAGTTGACCGAATGTGCATGGAAAGCTCACGACGGGCAGCAGCCAGACTGATGAATATAATAACTAAATAGCGAAGAAATACTCTGAACATCAAGATAGATCATATAGCACTCTACTGCATTGATATAGAGGCAATGAAGTCATTCTTCATCAACCACTTCGAATGCCATTCGAACGACATGTACCACAATCCGAGAACAGGGTTGAAGACTTATATCCTGACATTTCCCGAGGGTGGTACTCGTCTGGAAATCATGTCGCACCCAAAAGTGAACGAGATTTCTTCAGGATTGTACAAGGCCGGATATATACACCTCTCCATCGCCGTGGGCAGCAGGGAACATGTTGTTGAGAAAACGAACGAGTTGACAGTTGCAGGGTATGAATGCGTTAGTGGTCCGAGAGTGACCGGTGACGGCTATTTCGAGAGTTGTATCATCGGTCCGGAAGGCATTACCCTGGAGATTACCGTGTAATAGATGTGAATCTTCGCCTATTTTGCTAACAGAAAGCATTAAGAATGACCGCCCGAATATTGATTCATCGACAAGAGAAGAGCGTTTGGATTACGTTCTGAATGAATGGAGATACGGCTCAACAGCATGCTGCAGACAGAGAACACCAACAACTGGGGATGGAACCGGAACGCCCGCCTGTTCCGCAACTTCTTCCCGTCCACCGAAAAACCGGCAGCGATAGAGACCTACCGCTTAGTCAATGAATGGAAACAAACCCTGCGCATAGAGATTCCCCAGACCGAACTCAACTGACACACCGACGCTGCCAAAGGAACAGACGACTCCTACCTGCTGAAGGCCATGCTCCACACATCGGGCACCTTCTACCTGCACACGGGAGACACACTGGACTTCTCGACCTCCATCGCCGGCTACAAGCCCCACGAGCAACCTCAGCCCATCGATGCCGCGCAGGAGACCCTCCGCCCCAGTGAGCTGGTGGAACAACTCTCCGGACAGTCGCCCCTGGAAACACCCGACCCTATCGTGAATGCCATGTTCGCCTTCTCGAAGATACGGGTCAGCGAGAGCATCTACGAAACGGCCGGCGGCCCCATGCACGGACCGGGCGACGAGTCGTTCTACGCCGCCATCTGGGCGAACGACCAGGCCGAATACATTAATCCGTACTTCCCGTTCATAGGGTATGACGAAGCCGTGTATCAATGTACAAAGTACGTTAGACACACGGCTTTCTTTGTTTTGAATTCATCGAACTCACGTTAATATATGTTGACTCTTTATCTGAAAGAAGTTGCCCACCCTTATGCATGTTGCAATCGATGACGAAGTAGGCCGTCCGTTCCACCGCCGGAAGTAGGATGAGAAGCACAAAGGGGAAAATGGTTGATACCGCAAGGATAAAGCCGCTTTTGCACCACAATGTTGCCATAAATTGGCCAAAACGCGTTCTAAAAGATATAAAATTCGCCCATATCACGGATAACACTTGACAACCTGACCTCTTCCGCATTACCTTTGCACGAAAATCCGAAGGGAAAAGCATACACGGCTCTCCCATGCCTCCGATACCCAGGGAACAGGAACCTCCGGAAAAATTGCAAACGACAATATCGACAATCCATGTTGCATATCAGAACTTCACTTCCAGCCCTGCTCTGCACGCTCTGCCTGTCGGCTCTCCCTGCCAGCGGACAGACTCCGAAAGATGCAGGGATACTCACCCTCGACTCGTGCCGCACCATGGCACTGCGACAGGGAAAGACCATGGCCATTGCCGCTCTCGAACGCGACAAGGCTCACTACAACCGGCAGGCGGCACGGGCCAACTACCTGCCGAAGGTCGACTTCATGGGCACCTACCAACGCACCGACAAGCAGGTATCCATCCTCAGCGACGAACAGCAGCAGACCCTCTCGCAAATGGGAAGTACCCTGGTGGGGGGCATGCAACAGGGCATCGCCACATCCGGACTGCCCGAAAGCATGCAGCAGATGGCGGCACAGATCCTTGCTGCAAACCCCGAACTGGCACCCCTGCTGCAACAGGGACAGCAGATGGCTTCGCAGTATGGCAATCTCCTTGCCGGACAGATGGCGGAAACCATGAACCGCGTGGGAAGCGGCATCGTCGATGCCTTCGACACCGACACCCGGAACCTCGGCATCGTCAGCGTCATGTTCACACAACCTCTCTACATGGGCGGGAAAATACGTGCCTACGACCGCATCACGCGATACAGCGAGGAACTTGCCGGAGAGAAACTACGTGCCGAGGAACAGGACATCATCCTCAACGTCGACAAGGCCTACTGGCAGGTCATCGCACTGAGCAACAAGCTCCGCATTGCCACCGCATACCGCGACATGCTCAAGCACCTCGACGAGGACGTGCTGAAGATGATTGACGAGGGAGTGGCAACACGGGCGAACGAACTGACCGTGGGCGTACGCCTCAACGAGGCGGAAATGACACTCATGCGCGTGGAGGACGGACTCGTGCTCAGCCGCATGCTCCTCGCACAACTCTGCGGACTCGACCTGCAGGCCACACCACGGCTGGCCGACGAGACGCTGGAACAGATTGCCGTGAAAATCGAAAACGTGGACGGAGACGTGGACCACGCCCTTGCAAACCGACCGGAACTACGGCAACTGCATCTCGCCACGGACATCTACAGTCAGAAGATGCGCATAGAACGTGCCGCCATGCTGCCACAACTTGCCCTTACCGGCGGATACATGGCCACATATCCCGCACTCACCAACGGCTTTGAAACGCGTTTCCGCGGCATGTGGAACGTGGGCATAAGCCTGAAGATTCCCATCTGGCACTGGGGTGAAGGCCTCAACAAGGTGCGGGCGGCAAAGACCGAAACCGCCATTGCCAACCTCCGCATGGCTGAGGTCAGCGAAAAGGTGGAACTCCAGGTGCGACAGACGGCCTTTGCCGTAAACGAGGCAAACCGCAAACTGCAATATGCCGAGAAGAATCTGGAAAAGGCCGACGAAAACCTGCGGGTGGCACGTCTGGGATTTGCCGAAGGCGTGGTCACCACCAGCGACCTGCTCGCCGCACAGACGGCATGGGTGGGAGCGCAGAGCGACCTTGTGGATGCACGCATCGACATCATGCTCACCCGGGCAGCCTATGCCAAGGCACTTGGACAAGGCCGGTAACCCCTGCGTCCTGCACCAGCATAGCCTGCAGCCGAATCTCCGAGAGACTCCATACATTCCCCCACGTCAACAACGTTTTCGTTAAGCCATATGAGCAGAAGCCAAACCGACGACAAACCGAGAGCAATATCAAACTTGTTTGAATATTGCCGAGGTGCGAAGGAGAAAGGCGAAGCCAACTTGTTTGGATTATGCCATGGCGAGAAAACGAAGGATGAAATCCAACCATACATCACAACATATCGACATCAAACCATGGAAAAGAAGAAACCGAACTATATCCCCGCCCTATTGCTCATCATCGCCGTCGTGGCCGTGGCAGCAGTGTGTGGCATGCTGGCTTCCAACCGCCCCGACACCACCGTACAAGGCGAAGTCGAGGTCGACGAATACCGCGTATCGAGCAAAGTGCCGGGACGCATCCTGCGCATCCTCGCCGAAGAGGGCCAGAACGTCAAGGCGGGCGACACCCTTGCGCTGCTCGAGGCACCCGACGTACAGGCAAAACTCCTGCAGGCGCAGGCTGCCGAAAACGCGGCCGACGCCTTGAGCCGGAAGGCTGACAACGGTGCGCGCAAGGAACAGGTGCAGGCGGCATACGAAATGTGGCAGAAGGCGAAGGCCGGAAGCGAGGTGATGCAGAAAAGCTACCAGCGCATCAAACGCCTCTTCGACGAGGGTGTGACCACCGCACAGAAACTCGACGAGGTGACGGCACAGCGCGACGCAGCCATCGCTACCGAAAAGGCCGCCAAGGCACAATACGAAATGGCACGAAACGGTGCACAGCAGGAGGACCGCGATGCCGCACGCGCACAGCGCCAAAGGGCCGAAGGTGCAGTGGCGGAAGTGAACAGCTACATCCGCGAAACCGTTCTTACCGCGGCCATGGACGGTGAAGTGACGGACATATTCCCTGTTGTCGGCGAACTCGTGGGCACAGGGGCTCCGGTGATGAACGTGGCCATGATGGACCGGATGTGGATGACCTTCAACGTGCGTGAGGACCTCCTCAGCGGCATCGGTGTGGGAAAGACACTCGACGTGACGGTCCCCGCCCTCGGAAACCGCGAAACCAAGGTGCGCGTGACCTACATGAAGGACCTCGGCACTTATGCCGCATGGAAAGCCACCAAGACCACCGGACAGTTCGACATGAAGACTTTCCAGGTGAAAGCCGTACCTACCGAAAAACTTGACGGACTCCGGCCGGGAATGAGCGTGCTGCTGAAACGGTGAACGGACGATGGACGCATCACGGCTGAAAGGCACCGGACGTGAACGTCACTTACAGTACAGCCGGAAACATCACACCCTCATTTCTGAAAACAACCACCGAACCCTCTGAAAATGTTCAAGATTTTCCTACGCGAACTACGGCGTCTCGCCACCACCCCCCTCTACTGGTTCATGCTGGTGGGCGGACCTGTCTTCTGCACCGTCCTCCTCACCACACTCATGCACGAGGGTCTGCCCAGCGAACTCCCGGTGGGCGTAGTGGATATGGACCGTACGCCCACCTCGCGCAACCTGACACGCAACATCGATGCCTTCCAGGTGTGCCGCGTAGAGGCGCACTTTGCCACGGCTAATGAGGCACGCCATGCCATGCAGCGCGACGAAATCTATGCCTTCTACCTTATTCCCGAAGGCACCACACGGAAACTGCTGGCACAGCAACAGCCTACCGTATCGTTCTATACCAATCCGCAATACCTCGTGGCAGCATCGCTCACATACAAGGACATGCGCATGATGAGCGAACTCATGGGAGGTGCCGCCACACGGAGCGTACTGACGGCACGCGGCGTGGGCAACAGCCAGCAGATGGGAATGCTGCAGCCTATAGTCATCGACTGTCATCCCATTGCCAACCCTTCGCTCAACTACAACGTCTATCTGAGCAACATACTCCTGCCGGGCATCCTTTCGCTTTTCTTCCTCTTCATGACGGTCTATGGCATTGGCATCGAAATCAAGGAAGGTACAGCCGATGCACTGATGGCCGAAGCCGCCGGCGGCGGAACGGTCGGAGACTGGCGAACGGCTGCCAGGGCACTCTTCGGCAAACTGGCGGCACAGGGACTGGGCATGCACGTCATGGCATGGCTGCTGATGCTCTATCTTTACGGCGCACTGCACTTCCCCTGTCACTGCGGACTGCCCGTCATGCTGCTTGTGGCCTCGCTATTCGTCGTTGCCAGCCAGGGCCTCGGCGTGCTGATGATATGCGCCCTGCCGGGTCTGCGGATGGGACTTTCATTCGCCTCGCTTTGGGGTGTCATCTCCTTCAGCATCTGCGGCATGTCGTTCCCCGTCATGGCCATGCCCGCCTGGATACAGGGACTGGCAGTACTGTTCCCCCTGCGCCACTACTACCTGCTCTATGTCAACTGTGCCCTCGACGGCTATCCCCTTGCCAATGCCTGGCCTTTCGCCGCCGCGCTTCTGGCATTTGCCATCCTGCCGCTCCTTTTTGTACGACGCTTTGGACACATCATGCGTCACACGGCCTACGCACCCTGACAGCCCCTTAGGCACTCCGACAAGGTGTCCGAAACCTGCAATCCCATCTACCGCAGCATGAGAACCATAACCATCCACCATAGTTTTGCACAAACCCTACGCAGCATCTTCACCGACGGCGGCGCACTCCTTTTCTGCATCGTCGTACCCCTGCTCTACCCCGTGCTCTACTCCCTCATCTACAATGGGGAGAACGTGCGCGAGGTTCCGGTGACGGTGGTCGACGACTGCCACTCGCCACTGAGCCGCGACTACATCCGCCGCCTCGACGCCACGCCCGATGTCAGGGTGGTATACCACGCCACCGACATGCTCGCTGCACAACAGCAAATCAAGGCACGCGAGGTATACGGCATCATTCGCATCCCTGCCGACTTCCAGGACGCACTGATGCAGGGACGACAGACGCACGTCCAGGCCTACTGCGACATGAGCGGAATGCTCTACTACAAAGCCATACTTACGGCCAACACCGACGTTTCGCTCGACATGAACGCCGAAGTCAAGGTGGCCGACCTGGGCGGTAACCCCATCGCCATGGCAAGCGGCATACACGGCGGCACGGACGAACAGCGCAGCGTGCTCCAGCATCCCGTGCGCTACGAGTCGGTGGCGCTCTACAACGCCCAGAACGGATTTGCATCCTTCCTCATCCCCGCAGTACTCGTGCTCGTCATTCAGCAGACCATGCTCCTCGGCATTGGCCTCATTGCCGGCACACGGCGCGAACGCGGTCTGAAGATTGACGGCGACATGGGGGCATTTGCCACACTCACCGGCACAGCCCTCGCTTTCATCACCGTCTACATCCCCGTCAGCGCCTACGTCCTCTGCGTGGTTCCTGCCATCTTCCACCTGCCGCAGATAGGCAGTCTCTGGCATCTGGCCATGCTCATGCTTCCCTTCCTCGTCGCGGTATTCAACCTGGGCATTACGACCGCCACCCTCGCACGCCAACGCGAAACGGTATTCATCCTCATCGTCTTCACTTCCGTCCCCTTGCTCTTCCTCACCGGAGTCAGCTGGCCGGGAGCGGCATTCCCCGAATTCTGGCACTGGTTTGCCATGCTCTTCCCTTCCACCCACGGCGCAAACGCCTACATCCGCATCTATGCTATGGGGGCCACCCTTGCCGATGTCCGCCACGAATACCTGATGCTCTGGGCACTCGCTGCCTTCTACGCCCTCACGGCATGGCTCAGCGTACGCCACGTTTTCCGGGAAAGGAAAGCAAAGGCATAGGGAACTTGCACACCAACCGACGCAGAAACGCACACAGAAAAAAAAGGACTCACACAAAGACAGACCATACACAAAGACAGACCGCACGCAAAGAACAGAAAACGCAGTATGCAGAACTGACAGCAGCATGCGGACATTCGTAAAAGAAAGCATACTGAACAGACAGAAAGACCTCCGCACTTCATGCCACGAAGTGCGGAGGTCGTGTTTTATTCTGTCCCCACAGAAACGGCCTGTTATCCCCCAAAAGGCATAATGGTTTTCGGCCTCCTGTGAGGCGGTGCTCCCATCCTTCGGAACGGAATTCCGAACTATCAAGGGAAAACATCCACCATACGATGCAGGAAATTCCCTGACTCTCGGATTCAAGAAGCAGGTCTTCTGGGAAAAGACATAAAAAAAGATATCGGAAAATCCGATATCCTTTACTTGGTTGCGGAGGTCCGACTCGAACGGGCGGCCTCCAGGTTATGAGCCTGGCGAGCTACCAACTGCTCCACTCCGCGATGTTGTATTTTATGTGCAACAGGTTTTATTTCCCGTTTGCGATTGCAAAGTTACGGACTATTGCAGGAGTATGCAAGCATTCGTGCTGTTTTTTCGCCTTTTTTCTGTCCTTTCCTTGTAATAATGACACATATTCTTTACAAACACAAGGAAAAAGCACTGTCAGCGCATGTATTTTCGCTTTTCATGAGCTACGCTGTGGGAGGCCCATATCTCCGTACTTTTATGGCAGATTCGCACGTGCTGCGGCTGCAGACAACGGCAAGGTCAGAGATAAGCGATGAAAAATCCCCCCACACATTGCTGTGCAGGGGGAGATAGTCTATCAGATGTTAAACGGAGAATTAGCCGTTAACCTTCTTCATGTGTGCGATGAGTTCGAGCACCTTGTTGGAGTAGCCGATTTCGTTGTCGTACCAGCTAACAACCTTAACGAAGGTGTCGGTGAGGGCGATACCAGCCTTGGCATCAAAGATGGAGGTGTGGGTGTCACCGAGGAAGTCGCTGGAAACGACAGCATCTTCGGTGTAGCCGAGTACGCCCTTGAGTTCGCCTTCAGAAGCCTCCTTCATGGCAGCGCAGATTTCTGCGTAGGTAGCGGGCTTTGCGAGGTTCACGGTGAGGTCAACAACCGATACGTCGAGGGTGGGGACACGCATGGACATACCGGTAAGCTTGCCGTTGAGTTCGGGAATAACCTTACCTACAGCCTTTGCAGCACCGGTGGAAGAGGGGATGATGTTGCCGGAAGCAGCACGGCCACCACGCCAATCCTTCATCGAAGGACCGTCAACGGTCTTCTGGGTAGCGGTGGTAGAGTGAACGGTGGTCATAAGACCGTCGGTGATGCCCCACTTGTCGTTGAGGACCTTGGCGATAGGAGCAAGGCAGTTGGTGGTGCAGGAAGCGTTGGAAACGAACTGGGTGCCCTTCACATACTTGTCGAAGTTCACACCGCATACGAACATAGGAGTAGCGTCCTTGGAAGGAGCGGACATTACAACATACTTGGCACCAGCCTCGATGTGGGCCTGAGCCTTTTCCTGAGTAAGGAAGAGACCGGTGGATTCTACCACGTACTCAGCCTCAACCTCGTTCCACTTGAGGTCAGCAGGGTTGCGCTCTGCGGTAACACGGATGGGCTGGCCATTGACGATGAGAAGGCTCTTCTCAACATCGCATTCGATGGTGCCGGAGAACTGACCGTGCATGGTGTCGTACTTGAGCATGTAAGCCAGATAGTCAACAGGGCAGAGGTCGTTGATACCTACAATCTGGATGTCGTTGCGGTTTTCTACAGCTGCACGGAAAACGAAGCGACCGATACGGCCGAATCCGTTAATACCTACTTTAATCATTGGAGTAAAGAGTGTTTATGAGTTAATAAATGGTTTGTTATTTTTCACGGTCCCATACGCATCTGCCTCAGCCTCTTCCCGCTTTCGGGAGAGTCCGGCAGGATGCGTCACCGGAGACTTGGCTTACAACCTTGGGACGCCGTTTGCAGCCCCTTGGTTTTTTCGCCCACAAAATTACGACATTTTTCTTTTTTTCCACGATGGGAGGTGTTTTTTTGAACAGAAAATGCGAAAAAAAATCCTTTTTTGCTTTCTAAACTATATTTTCATGTCACAATATTTGCCGTCCAATGTGTAGTTTGTAATTTTGCAGGACATTTTCTGTATTTTTCCAATCTTTTTTATATGCTTTGCCGATGGTGACACGTTCTTTGCACGATGCCTGCAGACACCCGTCCAAAGCATTCCACATCTTAATATTATAGCCAACTTAATATTATAGCCAACCCCATATTTTGACCACGATGCAACAGAAAATCATCATTCTCGACTTCGGCTCGCAGACGACCCAACTCATCGGTCGCCGCGTGCGTGAACTCGACACTTTCTGCGAAATCCTTCCCTACAACAAATTTCCGCACGACGACCCTTCGGTGATTGGCGTCATCCTCAGCGGCAGCCCCTTCTCGGTCTATGACCCTGAGGCCTTCCAGGTCGACCTTTCACGCATCCGCGGCCGTCTGCCTATCCTCGGCATCTGCTACGGCGCACAGTTCATGAGCCACATTTGGGGCGGAAAGGTGGAGCCGGCCGGCTCGCGCGAATACGGACGCCAGCATCTTACCAGCGTAGATACGGAGAATCCCCTCTTCAAGGGCTTCGACCATGACAGCCAGGTTTGGATGAGCCACGGCGACACCATCACACGCATTCCTGAAGGCGCACACGTCATTGCCTCGACCGAAACGGTGGAGAATGCCGCATACCACATCCCGGCCGCCGACGGTGCAAAGGAAGTGTGGGGCGTGCAGTTCCATCCTGAGGTGTTCCACTCCCTCCAGGGTACGCTGCTGCTGAAGAACTTCGTGGTCGGAATCTGCGGTTCGAAGCAGAATTGGAGTGCGGACTCCTTTGTGGAAACCACCGTACGTGAGCTTCGCGAGCAAATCGGAAGCGACCGCGTCATCCTCGGACTTTCCGGAGGTGTCGACTCCAGCGTGGCAGCCGTACTCCTCAACAAGGCCATCGGCAAGCAGCTCACCTGCATCTTTGTAGACCATGGCATGCTCCGCAAGAACGAATTCCACGATGTGATGCGCGACTATGAATGCCTCGGTCTTCACGTCATCGGCGTAGACGCTTCGGAGAAGTTCCTCAGCGACCTGGCCGGAGTGAAGGAGCCTGAAAAGAAACGCAAGATCATCGGCCGTGACTTCGTGGAGGTTTTCAATGCCGAAGCCCGCAAAATCACCGATGCACGCTGGCTGGCGCAGGGTACCATCTACCCCGACCGCATCGAAAGCCTCAACATCACGGGCAAGGTCATCAAGAGCCACCACAATGTGGGCGGACTTCCCGAGGAGATGCACCTCTCGCTCTGCGAACCTCTGAAGTGGCTCTTCAAGGACGAAGTGCGTCGTGTGGGACGCTCCATGGGCATGCCCGAGCACCTCATCACCCGCCATCCCTTCCCCGGACCCGGACTGGCCGTACGCATTCTCGGCGACATCACCCGCGATAAGGTGCGCATCCTTCAGGATGCCGACGACATCTATATCCGCGGACTCCGTGAATACAAGGTGCGCCTTTCGGGCGAAGAAGCCCGTCGGGTGCTGGCAGCCGGAGTTCCTGCCAACATGGAAAACGGCGAAATTGAGGTCAGTCTCTACGACCAGATCTGGCAGGCTGGTGCCATTCTCCTCAGCGAGGTTCGCTCCGTGGGCGTCATGGGTGATGAACGTACCTACGAAAACCCGGTCGCTCTCCGTGCCGTCACCTCGAGCGATGCCATGACTGCCGACTGGGCACACCTCCCCTACGACTTCATGGCAAAGGTTTCGAACGAAATCATCAACAAGGTGAAGGGTGTAAACCGCGTCTGCTACGACATCTCCTCAAAGCCACCTTCGACCATCGAATGGGAATAATTCCCACATCACTGCATACGATACCGGCCTGTAACCAGTATCCTTCATGACAAAGCCACCGTCCGTGCCTGCTGGATATCAGCGCACAGACGGTGGCTTTATTTTTGGTTTGTACGGAAAAGGGGCTAACAATCCTTCAGCTCTTCCATGGGAAGTCCCACAATAGCCGAAACCTGCTCTGCTGGCATTCCTGTGGCAAGCAGCTGAAGCGCAATCTCGCGTTTCTCAGCCAGGGACTTTCGGCGTTCCTCTGCCCGACCTTTCTCCATGCCTTCGGCAAGTCCTTTTTCAAGCCCCTCGGCAAGTCCTTTCTCCATGCCTTCGGCTATCCCTTCGCGTTTTGCCGTGTCGAGCGAGTTCTTCAAGTCCCTGTATGCCTTGCGGCTGTCCTCGTATTCGCGCAATTCGCGAGGAGTGAACTTCGCAATCTCCGCCTCTTCAAACAGACGGTCAAAGACCTTGTCGAGCAGCACCTTCGGACGAGACTCCAAACGAGAGAGATTCTTCAGCACATAAAGCCACTTGTCGTAGAGCGTCACCAGCTCGTCCTCCGTCTTGTCGAACTTCGCAATCTCCACGTAGATGAAGTCCAGTTTACTGTAGAAAACCTTGTTGGTCTTCACGTCGCAAAGCTTGACGGTATGGCAGATGTCGTCAGCATCGAAACTATCTTCGTGCATATCGAAGTTCAGCAGGGCAACGGTATACACATGTGTCAGACGGAAGTCCCATTCGGAACCCTTCTCCGCCTGCTCACGGATAGGAAACGTGGTATAGAAAAGGGAACGGTCCTTAAAGAATTCTTGATAGGCGTTCTGCATCTCCACGATGAACTTCTCGCCGTTCTCCCCTTCGCAATACACATCGAAGATGGCCTTCCGGTCGAGACTCGAGTCGCCCAGATGCTCGTTGTTCAGGTACTTCACGTCCCTGATGACCTGAGTACCGTCAAACAGACTGTTCAGAAAGCATATCAGCAGCTCCTTGTTGGGAGCCGTACCGAATATGCGCTTGAAACCGAAATCGGTAAGCAGGCTGATGTATCTGTCTTCTAACTCTCTCATGGCTTGATGAATGAATTCTTGAAAACCTTTAATGTTTTGTCTGCAAATCTACAAAAGAAAAGCGTCATCTCCAAATGTTCAACCGTTTTTTGGAGAAAAGGTTGGCGAAAAGAGCATCACCCGTCCGCTCAGACTCCGGGGGCGAGCATGCAGTTGTGGCAGAACGAGGGCGGACGGTTCTCCTGCCATAGTCTGCGAAAGGCTTGGGCTTTCGCACTGTTCAGCACGTTCATCACACTGCCTTCCGCGAAGACATTGCCGAAGTTCAGCAGTTTCGGGAAGGGTTTGCCGCAACAGGGCACGTAATATCCGTCCCAGGTGATGTAGGGATAGGACCAGGGGAAGATGCAGTCGCGGAAACTTTGGTTCCGGTCGTAACCGGTGGGACCCGTCACTTCCATCTCGGGATACCGGCGTGCAACGTCGCGCATCGCCTCCACAGTCTCGCGGAACTCATCAGAATTGAAGAATTCGTAAAAAGATTGGTCCCTATGCGGCATCGAGGCGATGCTCATGTTGTTGAAGTTTACGGAACGGATGCCCAGTTCGTGCGCCAGATGGAGGATGTTGGACATATCCCTGTAATTGGCATCCGACACCACACAGTTTATCATGTATTCCAGGTCGGGTGCCAGGCTGACCGTCTCGCGGATGTTGTTCTTGATGAATTCGAAATCCGTACCGGGGCGTATCTGTTCGTAGACCTCCCCTACCCCGTCGACCGAAAACTGAACATTGTCGAGATAAGGCAACACGGGTTTTATCTTTTCAAGGAAACCCTTGAAGTGCGCGTTAGTAGAGACTGTAATGATGACGGATTTCTTCCTGCGCTTGATGTGCCGGACCAGTTCCAGCATGTCGTCGGCAGGATAGAGAAAGGTTTCGCCAAGTCCCGTGAGTCCGATGGAATCGAGATAGGGCAACACCTCGTCGACAATGCGCAAGGCCTTGTCCAAAGGCATGAAACCGCAGTCCATCTGTTTTCCGTATTCATACTCCCGGGGGCAGGTGATGCAATGGAGATTGCACACACAACTGAGTTCGAGCATGAAGTTGACGGGATAGGGAACGGTGGTCGTGGCCATGCGGTCGGTCCGCAACACCTTCCAGCGGTTGCGGACATACTTGAGGTTCAGGGTGGAGGCATCCATCCTTTTCAAGGCTTTCCAGAGGAGTTTTCTACGGCGTCTGTTCAAGAAACTCATATGATTTGTTTCTATAAGAAGGGGGAGGATGGAGACAAGAGAAGGAGGCCCTGTCCCTCATTTTCAATAAATATCTTACCTTCCCGGAAGGACTTATACCCGCAGGCTTTCGGGATGTTGACAGGCATCCACGATACGTACGGCCTCGACAGCCTCGCGGACATCGTGTACACGAAGGATGTGGGCACCCTTCAGAAGTGAGATGACGTGAATGGCTGTGGTGCCGTTGAGGGCCTCGGCAGGTGTGCCGCCAAGCATGCGGTAAATCATCGACTTGCGGCTCACACCCACGAGTAGGGGCATCCCGAGTTCGTGAAAACATTCCAGGTGCTGGAGCATCTCATAGTTGTGTTCGAGGGTCTTGCCGAACCCGAATCCGGGGTCGGCGATGATGTCGTTCACCCCGTTGTCACGGAGCATCTGCGCACGGCGTGCCAGATAGGCCATCACGTCGGCCGTCACATTGTCGTAGTGCGGTGCCGCCTGCATGTCGCGGGGTTTTCCCTGCATGTGCATGAGGATGTAGGGCACTCCGAGGCGGCCTATGGTGTGGAACATGGCACGGTCCATCTCTCCGCCGGCAATGTCGTTGATGATTTGCACACCGAAGTCGCGCACACACATCCTTGCCACATCGGCACGGAACGTGTCGACACTGAGTATGGCATCGGGAGCCTCGCGGCGTATCACCTCCAGCCCGAAGGCCAGACGATGCATCTCCTCATCGGCACTCACCTCGTCCGAACCCGGACGGGTGCTGCAGGCTCCGACATCGATGAGGGTACCGCCCTCGTCGAGAATCTGACGGGCACGCAGACGGATGCATTCGGCATCGGATTCGGAAAACGGAGTTTCCGACAGCATGCGGCTGCCGGAAAAGAACGAGTCAGGGGTGATATTGAGGATGCCCATGACCACCGGACGCGCCAGACTCAGCAGGCGTCCGCCGACATTGATGGTATATTCCATGACGGTTGCTTCCTTACGGGGAATATCTGTTTTGGAAAAAAGGGGGAAAATGAGAGTTGCCGAAAGGCGCACTGCCGTGCGGATACCGCTATGTGACGGACGCACCACACGCACCTTACAAGCTACAGGAGTGGGGCTCGCAGTGACGTTGTAAAGGGCAAAACCGTTGGCAAAGTTAGGGGTAAAGGGCAGGACGGCAAAATTATTCCGCATTTTTTTGTGCCATTCCTTGCGAAAGCCTTAACTTTGCCGACCGGAAGCCGGAGAAACTTGAGGCAGCAGAAGATGGAACTGTGCTTTCCCTCCCCCTCTTCCGCCGCCCCCCGGCTCCAAGAACATTCCCGTCTAAAAGCAAACCTACGACATGGAAATTTCTGAACTTTACAAGCTCTTCCAGCAGCATCCACTGGTGACGACCGATACCCGCGACTGCCCCAAAGGCTCGCTCTTCTTCGCCCTCCGCGGCACCAGTTTCGACGGCAATGACTTTGCTGCCAAGGCTCTTGAAAACGGATGTGCCTATGCCATTGTGGACCGTGCAGAAGTGGCTGCCGGCGATGCACGGATGATTCTTGTCGACAATGTCCTCGAGACCCTCCAGCACCTTGCCGCACACCACCGCCGCGTGCTGGGCACACCCATCGTGCAGATTACGGGTACGAACGGCAAGACGACCACCAAGGAACTTACGGCTGCCGTACTTGCCCGCCAATACCGCGTGCTGGCCACTGCCGGAAACTTCAACAACCACATCGGCGTGCCCAAGACGCTCCTCCGCCTCTCACCACTCGACGACATTGCCGTAGTGGAGACCGGAGCCAACCATCCGGGCGAGATTGCACAGCTCACCGCCATCGTCGACCCCGACTGCGGACTCGTCACCAACGTGGGCAAGGCGCATCTTGAGGGATTCGGCTCGTTTGAAGGCGTGGTACGCACAAAGAGCGAACTCTACGACTACCTACGCACGAAGCAACATCCCGAAGCCCTGGCATCCGAAGCCGGACCCGAAGCGGACGGCGAGGTCTGCCCGGCAGCATCGTTCGTCTTTCTCCATGCCGACGATGCCGTGCTTGCCGGACGTGCCGAAGGACTTCCTGCCGTCACCTACGGCACTGAGGGACAGGGCTATGACGTCGAAGGCAGCGTGGTGGCGTGCAACCCCTTCCTCCGCCTCCGCTGGAGGGTGAAGGACGGCGCATGGCACGAGGTGCAGACCATGCTCATCGGCGACTACAACCTGCCGAACGTGCTTGCAGCCTGTGCCGTAGGATGCCACTTCGGTGTGCCCGAAAGCGCAGTGAGTGCCGCACTCGAGGCCTACCGTCCCACAAACAGCCGCTCGGAATTCCGTACCACCGCCCACAACCGCCTGGTGGTGGATGCCTACAACGCCAACGTCTCGTCGATGCATGCCGCTTTGGGCAACTTCGCCGCCATCCACGATGAGGGGAAGATGATGATTCTCGGCGAGATGCGCGAACTCGGCGAGGCCTCCGCATCCGCACACGCAGAGGTTGCCGACCATGCCGCCCGGACGGGCATCGTGGCCCTGTGGCTCGTCGGCAAGGCATTCAGCCACGTCGTCCCCGAAGGTTTCGACGGCGAACTCCGCCATTTCCCCGATGTGACAGCCGTAAAGGACTGGCTGCGCGAGCATCCCGTCGGCGGACGCCTCATCCTGGTCAAAGGTTCGAACGGCACACGCCTCTTCGAACTACCCGAATGCCTGTAGCCCCGACTGCCGGCGCTGTATGGCGACATGCCGATATATATTGCCTGAAACACCCCTATACTCCGCGTTTGGAAGAGCACATTCTTCCAAACGCTTTTTTTGTTTTCCTGTAGTTATTTCCCCACCATGAAACAAAGAAAGAGCACTTTCGTCGTAAAAAATGGGGAGAACCCACGTATTATCTGCAAATAAATGCTATTTTTGCAGTGTGACCTCATGGGGGTAAACTCTCTCTTTCCTCCTCCAGCCCCCTAAACACAATCAGGAAAAACACCTTAATCCACATCTATATGAACAAACGCATCAAATCTGTAAGTCTTGTGCTGTTCCTCCTCGGACTCCCGCTGGCCACGGCACAAGCCACGTCATCGCCGGTGGAAACCGTCGAGATTGTGCAGCAGACCACAACCTGCAAGGGCGTCGTGAACGACGAAAACGGCGAGCCCCTCGTAGGCGCATCGGTGCGCGTAAAAGGCACCACCCACGGTACGAATACCAGCAATGACGGCAGCTTCTCCATCACCTCGGTGAAGAAGGGTGCCGTCATCGTCGTTTCGTACATCGGCTATGAAACTCTCGAGACCGTCTGGGAAGGCCGTCCCCTGGACATCCGCCTGAAGGAATCCACCGGTTCGCTCGACGAAGTGGTGGTAGTGGGCTACGGCGTACAGAAGAAGGTGAACCTCACCGGTGCCGTCTCTACCGTCAAGGGCGAGGAGATGGAAACCCGTCCGGTGACGGATGCCGTACAGGCCCTGCAGGGCATGGTGCCCGGACTCTACGTACAGAGCGATGCGGGTCCTGGCAACACGGGCAGCATCTCACTGCGCGGACAGGGTAACCTCAGCGGCTCAGCGGCTCCCTACGTCCTCGTCGACGGTGTGGAGATGAGCCTTTCGGAAGTGAACCCCAACGACATTCTCAACATTTCGGTCCTCAAGGATGCTGCTGCGTGCGCCGTCTACGGTGCCCGCGCCGCCTACGGTGTCATACTCGTCACCACCAAACGCGGCGAAGGCGGCAAGATGCGCGTCAGCTACCAGGGCAATACGGCATGGTCCACGCCCACCGTCCTTCCCGACATGGTCGACAGCTACACCTTCGCACAATACTGGAACGACGGATGTACGAACGCCGGAAGCCCCCGACTCTACAGCGACGAAAAACTCGAACTCCTCCGCCAATACTGCAACAACCCCTCGAGCGTCGACCCCTGGCAGGAACTTTCGCCGAATGCCTCGATGAACCCCGCTTTCGAAAACTCCGAGAGCGGAATCGGGAACACCAACTACTTCGACCTCCACTACAAGAACTTCGCCTTCAAACAGAAGCATAACCTCAGCCTTTCCGGCGGAACGCAGAAGGCACAGTACTTCGTCAGCGGCGGATACTACGGCGAAGAGGGCATCCTGCGCTTTGCCGACATCGACATGAAGCGCTACAACTTCAACACCAGTCTGCAGTCGCAGCTTACGAACTGGCTGAAACTCCGCGCCAACGTCAAGGTTCACCACATGGACCGCAACACACCCTTCGGCGACGGCGGACTTTCCTACGGCTTCTATCACTCCCTGGCACGCTTCCGCCCCACCGTATGCGACGTCGACCCCAACGGCAACTATACGGAACTTACCATGATTCCCTACCTCCAGAGCGGCACACGCACCTCGCGCAGCGGCGACGGAGTGAACGCCACCGGAGCCATCGTCATCACTCCACTCAAAGGCTGGACCATCAACGCCGACTATACCTACAAGATGCGCCATGCCGAATACGAGGCCGTGAACGTGGCACCGAACATCTATGCCGCCGACGGTGTCACCACCTCGCTTGGCGTACGCGATGAACTCGGCGTGTATCCCGACGGAAAATACACCACCTCGCTCGACCGTACACGCTACCAGAGCCTTAACGTCTACACCTCGTACGACCTGCAGATACAGAAACATACGGGAAGCATCATGGTGGGTTTCCAGGAAGAGGACAACTCCTACAAATACCTGAAGAGCACCATCACCGGACTCTACTCCACCAGCAACCCCAACGCGGGTATGGGCACCGGCGACCGCACCACCGTCGACACCCGCAACGGATGGGCCACACGCGGATTCTTCGGACGCATCAACTACAGCTACGACGAGCGCTACCTCATCGAACTCAACGGACGCTACGACGCCTCCAGCCGCTTTGCCTCCGACCATCGCTGGGGATTCTTCCCCTCGGTTTCCGCAGGATGGAACATCCATAAGGAAAAGTTCATGAAGAACGCCACCGCCGTCAACAACCTCAAACTCCGCGCATCGTGGGGTCTGCTCGGCAACCAGGCGGGTGCCGGACTCTACACCTACGCCTCCATCATGAACATCAACGGCAGCCTCGGCAGCTACATGTTCTCCGACGGCCGCGTCATGTACACCCTCGCCCCGGGCGTGGTGAACCCCCTGACCACATGGGAGAAGGTGGAGAGCAAGGACATCGGCGTTGACTTCGGATTCTTCGGCAACCGTCTGACGGGATCGTTCGACGTCTTCCGCCGCGACACGAAGGACATGCTCGGACCCGGCGAGGACTATCCCGACTTCTTCGGAGCCTCCGCACCCCAGACCAACAACGCCTGCATGCGCAACGTGGGCTGGGAACTCGCCATCAACTGGCGCGGACGCATCGGCAAGGACATCACCTACCAGATTGGCGGTAGCATCAGCGACGCCACTGCCGAGGTGACGGAATACGAGAACCCCACATTCACCGACCCCGCCGGACGCTGGTACAAAGGCCGCAAGGTGGGCGAAATCTGGGGATACCGCGTGGAACACCTCATTCAGGACCAGGCAGAGGCCGACGCCTACAACCAGGCCTACGACCTCTCCTACATCAGTGCCAAGGACTGGACTCCGGGCGACGTGAAGTACATCGACCTCAACGGCGACGGAAAGATTGACCGCGGCAGCAACGTCCTCGGCGACATGGGCGACATGGAAATCATCGGTAACACCACACCGCGCTTCCAGTACACCATCAACGGTAGCATCGCATGGAAGGGACTCTCGCTCTCGCTCATGTTCCAGGGCATCGGCAAACGCGACTGGTGGCCCAACGGCGTATACTTCTGGGGATGCGGACCCTATGCCCAGGTGACCGTCTTCAACGAACACCTCGACTACTGGACCGAAAGCAACAAGGATGCCTACTATCCCAAACCCTACATCCACAGCGCCGGCGGCGTAGGACCCTTCCGCAACAAGAACGTCCAGACCAACGACCGCTACCTGCAGAGCGCACGCTACTGCCGTCTGAAGAACATCACCCTGGCTTACGACCTCCCGCAGGAGTGGATTCACCGCGCACACCTTACCAAGGTGCAGGTCTACTTCAGCGGTGAAAACCTCCTCACTTTCACTCCGCTGGCAAAGATGTTCGACCCCGAAAGCATCTTCACCAGCAACAGCTACACCAGTGAAGGCGGAAAGAACTACCCCATGAACAAGGTGCTTTCCGTTGGTCTTGTCGTCAACCTCTAACACTCCAACCATGAAACTCAAACATATCTTCATAGCCCTTGCAGCACCCCTGCTCCTTACAGGGTGCTTCGACCTGGACAAAGAGCCCGAAGGCGTTCTCTCCACAGCACGCCCCTTCGTCTCCACAGGCGAAATCAAGAACTACATCGCACAGTTCTACGAAACCGGAGTCCGTACCAACAACATCGGTGCGGGCGGCGGTGGCGACATTGCCGGTGCCGACATCAACTCCGACAACATGGTGGGCTCCGCACCGAACACCCGTCTGGCCGGACAACTCGTGCTCAGCGATGCCTCTGCCCTCTCGGCCTACACCTACATCCGCAACGTCAACTTCCTCCTCAACAACCTCGGCAACTGCAGCGAGGCGGGCACCAAGGCCTACAACCAACTCGTGGGCGAGGCCTACTATTTCCGCGCATGGTACTACTTTACCATGTTCCGCAACTATGGTCCCCTGGCATGGGTGGACCGTCCGCTCGACCCTGACATGGCACAGATGAAGCTTCCGCGCGACAGCCGTACCGTGGTGGCCGACCACATCCTTGCCGACCTTGACAAGGCCATTGAGCTCCTCGGCGAGCAGAACAGCAGCGCCTCAATGCGCGTACACCGCGACGTGGCACGCTGGCTCAAGAGCGAGGTGGCTCTCTACGAGGGTACGTGGGAGAAATACCACAAGGCCGAGGGTGATGCCTTCTTCGACCCTGCCGCCACCGACGCCAAGATCAACGACTACCTCAAGCAGGCTGCCGACGCCGCAAAGGCTGTCATAGACCGCGGAGTATGGCAAATCAGCACCGAGGGCGGAACGCTCGACAGCTACCGACGCATGTTCCAGACCACCAACCTCGACAACAACACCGAGGTGATGTGGTACAAGCGCTACGACGGCGACCAGGTGGGTAACTCCGTGAACCGCTATCTCAACGAGGGCGGCGGCGGATTCGGCATCACCGCAAGCCTCGTCGACGACTATCTCACCATCGACGGACGGCCCTTCACCGGCGACGAACGCCTGGAGGCCAAGAAGGTTTGGGGCGACGAACTGCAGCCTACCCTCCGCGACCCGCGCCTCGCGCAGACTGTCGCCACACCGGGCACCGTACTCCGCCCCGACCGCGACGGATACGTGCTGCCACCGCTCGTCGGAACCAGCGCCTACAACTACAACACCACGGGATATTCCATGCTCAAGTACGTGCAGACCGACTACACCGGTTCGCTCGATGCCGAGAACAAGGGTGCCACGCCTGCCATACAGTGCCGCTATGCCGACGTGCTCCTCAACTATGCCGAGGCACTCGCCGAGCTCGACGGTGCAGGAAATGCCGACAAGATTGTGGCTGCACTCAAGCCTCTCCGCGACCGCGTGGGAATGCCGGCCATGGACTTCGACCGCGAATACAACCAGGCTGCCGACTACGGATTCCGCAACCTCAACAAGTATGTACAGGCTGTACGCCGCGAACGCCGCGTTGAGACGGCTTGCGAGGGACGCCGACTCCACGACATCCTGCGCTGGGCGGCTGCCGACGAACTCATTGTCGGACAATGGCCCACGGGAGCGCTCTTCACCGGTTCGAACCTCGAGGGCAACTCCTTCTACGGCGACGGACTCCGCTACGACCAGACCGAGAAGAACAACCTCTTCCTCACCGGAAATCCTGGCGATGCGCTCCGCTACATCACCATCAGCACGGTGGGCTATCCCGGCGGTCTGCAGTTCAACGTCAACCGCGACTATCTGCTGCCCATCCAGCCCCGTATGCTCAGCCTTACCGAGAACCTCTGGACACAGAATCCCGGATGGTAATGCCTGCAAGGGGTGAGTGCCGGTGAATCACCACCGGCATACACCTTTAGCCCATCACGACACTACGAAAGGTGCCGCAACCCGATATGGATTGCGGCACCTTTTTTCGTAACCTGATGCAAACAAATTGTCCGTAAATGGATGGGAAATGCATGCACTTCCGGCATGTCGTTGCAACAAGGAAGACATGTGAACACCGGTACTTTCCGACAACCGGACAGGGCTCTTCCGCCTCAACGATGCAGATAATGCTTCAGGGTGATGAGGGGGTGGAAGAACAGCATCCGCGGTCCGCACCAGCGCATCACTTCACGCATAAGCGAACGTTTCGCGGGGGCATAGCAGTGTATGGGGCAACGCTTGCACGAGGTCTTCGCCTCGCCGAAGCGGCAACGGTCGAGCCGTCTGTGGGCATAGTCCAGGAGTTCGGCGAACTCCGGCGGCAGCGTGTCGGTGTGAAGACGGCGGCGGCAATAGAGGTGCACCATCACCCCGATGATGCGCTTCTCCGATTCGATGCGGGTTCGGGGCGGCGCCTCAGCCGCGATATCTGAATGACGTGACATGGAGAGAATCAGCGGATGACGATTTCGTCGGAGAACACAAAGCCCTTGGTATTCTCCACATGCACCTTGACGTAGCGGGCCTGTCCCTCAAGCGGGGTGGCAAAAGGCTTGATGATGGTGCCCTTCTGCGTGTCGGGCGTATCGTTGGCGATGGTCTTCGCAGCAGTATAGGCATTGCCGTCCTCGGAACACGAAACCTCCACGACGGCAGGCATGTAGACTCCGGGATCGATGTTCTGCATGAACCGCATGGAGAATTCCCTGACGGGCATCACACTACCGAGGTCGACGACGACGTCGAAACTCCGCGTGAATCCCTGCCACAGTCCGTCGCCATAGCTGTCGCCGCCACGGCGTCCGTCGGTAAAGGTGGCCACCTCTGCCGCCTTATAGCTTTCGTGCCAGCGGGCGGTGGTGTAGCTGACGGTGGCGCCCACGGCCTTGTGGTATTCGAGTTCGCGGACGAAGAGGGGCTCGCGGGCGGTGCCGTTCTCCATGATGGCGGCAGTGACGGTACGGGGTTCGGTGACGGCGATGGGCTGTCCGTCGTAGCGTGGCGAGGAGAGCGTGGGTACGGTGCCGTCGAGGGTATAGCGTATGTCGGGGTCGGCATATTCCGAGTCGAAGGTGAGGAGCATGCATTTGCGTTCCTTGTCGGCAGCCTGCATGGCCGTCAGCAGGGCATTAGTGCGGGCATAGTGTACATCGTGGGCGGTGAGCCAGGCCTTCTCCACCTCCAGACGTTCCTTGAAGCCCTGCCAATTGCGCTGTGCGGCAGGCGTCCAAAGGCGTTCGGCAAGGGCCACCATGCGGGGATAGATGCAGTAGTCGGCACGGCGGAAGTTGCTCATGCTCTCGCCCCACAGGCTCACCTGTCCGCCACGGACAAGATGCTGCAGCGAGTCGGGGATGAGGTCGAGACCCTGATAGTGGTAGATGTCGTAGAGCGGTCCGTCGGGACGTGCCACGTACATCGGGTCGCCGGGGGTGAAGATGATGTGGTGACCCTGCTCCACCACACGCTGGGGCACGCCGCCCACCCAATAGCGCCAGTACATGACGTCGGCCGAGGGACTGAGGGCTCCCTTGCCGCCGGGCACCTGGTAATCGCCGCCTTCGATGGCGTCGTCCCAGCAAATCATCTCGCGGCCCTTCTGCTGCAGATAGTCATGGATGCGGTTCACGAAGTAGCTTTGCAGGGCTTCGTAGGTCTTGAATCCGAGTCGGTCCATCAGTTGCCGGCACTCCGCGCTCTCGCGCCAGGTGTTCTTCTCCACCTCGTCGGCACCGATGTGGATGTAGTGCGAGGGAAAGATGTCCATCACCTCGTCGAGAATGTGCTGCAGGAAGGTGTACACCTCCTCCTTGGCGGGCGAAAGGGGTACGCTGAAGATGGTGCCCCAACTGGCTTCGCCTGTGGCGGTGAACTGCGGATAGATGGCTGAGATGGCCTGGGTGTGTCCGGGCATGTCGATTTCGGGGATAATCTCCACATGGCGTTCGCGGGCATAGGCCACAAGGCTGCGGAGTTCCTCCTGTGTATAGTAGCCGCCGTAGAGCGTACGGTCGCCGTTGCGGACAATGAAACGGGGGTCGAGCTCAAACTCCGGCTGGTCTTTGTAGGTGTCGATGCAGATGCTGTCCTGCTGGTTGAAGGTACGCCATGCCCCACGCTGCGTCAGTTCGGGGTAGCGCTTGATTTCGATGCGCCAGCCTTGGTCGTCGGTCAGGTGCAGGTGCAGGCGGTTCATCTTGTAGTGGGCCAGCATGTCCACCTGCTTCTTCAGGTATTCCAGGCTATAGAAGTGCCGGCTGCAGTCGAGCATCAGTCCGCGCCACTCGTAGCGGGGATAGTCGGTGACGGTGAGTGCCGGCAGCTCTTCGCCGTACTGGGCACGGATCTGGGCGAGGGTTTCGCGGGCGTATTGCAGGCCGGCGGTGCTTTGGGCTACAATGTCGATGCCCTTGCGCGACAACGTCAGACGGTACTCGTCGGCATGCGCCATACCGGCATCGATGCGCACGCTTTCGGGGGCAGAAAGCGGCAGACGGACGGTGCCACGCTGCATCTCCACCTGCACGGGATAGGGGATGACGTGGATGTCTCCTGCCCGCAGACCGAGGGAGACGAGGGAAAGCAAAATAATAGAAAGAATATTTCTCATAGTATGGATGGGATGTGATTCCGTAGTGAAAGCATGGACATTCCGCAACACGGCTGTATGACACCGCTCGTAGGGACGCCGGAAGACAGGCTTTTCCGCGGTTTCGCACACGTCCGTTTTGGGGCATACGTGAAATACGTCCTGCAAAAATAGTAAAAATTTCGGAAGCCGGCATACCCTTGGCGGATGTATTTTCCGGAAAAGGGGCGGGATACTTCAAGAAAGGCTAACAGGACGTACCGCCGGGCTATGGCAGGGGTGAGGCCGTAAGGGCAAAATGCCTCCCTCAAACAGGGGAAAAACCAAGAGTGTGCAATTTTCCGCAGGGGCATTCCGCACCCCGTTTCCATAAGGCCGAAGGGGGGCAGATAATGGCCCGTGAAGGGCCTCGGAAGCCACCGGCACCATCCTCGCTCCGAAATATCGCAAAAATGGAGCATCAGCGTTTCAGAGGCACATTTGTACGGTTTTCCGACAATTTCCGGCCGGAAAAACGAAAACATCGGACTTCTCAGGGACAAACATCCGAGGTTTTGCCTCGAAAGTACGGAGGTTTGTGGCCAAGAAGTCCGATGTTTCTGACGCATTTTCGCACCTTTTCCGCCTCTTTTTCGCGGTTTTCTGCCGGTTTCAGCGGCAAAAGTGCCCGGAAACCATGGTAAGCGGCTATTCCACCCCACTCCGTTTTGATATACAAACATTGCAAAATGTCACAATTTTGCCTTTTTTCCGCGCTGGAAGGGACGCCGGACATTGTCAAAATTTTTGAAGGTTTCTGTCCCTTTTCCACCCCCATTACGGACCGTGTTTCGGGCAAGAAAATGCGGGAGTGTGCAAAAATTCCAAAGGGTGTCCAGGGGTGTTCTATAAATCAGTTTGGTAAACCTCCCTCCTTGGCACCTCAGCCATTCAAACAAGCTTGGCTACGCCTTGCTCTGTCACGACTCGGCATAGCCCAAGCAAGCTTGGCTCTGCTCTTGCTGCTCCAGAGCTTGATGGCACTCGGTTTGGCGTCGGTTGAGGTGAGTTTATAAAACACCCCCGAAAAAAAACACCGGAACATTTGGAAATGACGCTTTTCTTTTGTAGTTTTGCAGACAAATCATTAAAGCCACATCCTGAGTACATTAAAGGGATGTTCTATAAATTAGTTTTTATTCATTTAGGAAGTGTTCTTATGCTTGGCCACTTTTCAATCCCTCGCTTGTATATTCCTATCCTTCAAACACTTACATAGCCCGCTATGTGCGCGTTTAAAGTATAGGAATCTACTGTGCGATAGTTCGAAAATTGTCTCAAGCTAATTTATAGAACATCCCTAAAGAGAAAAGACGCCCCGCCATGAGAGAGTTAGAAGACAGATACATCAGCCTGCTTACCGATTTCGGGTTCAAGCGCATTTTCGGGACCGCCCCCAACAAGGAACTGCTGATATGCTTCCTGAACAGCCTGTTCGACGGCGCCCAGGTCATCAGGGACGTGAAGTACCTGAACAACGAGCATCTGGGCGACTCGGGCCTCGACCGCAAGGCCATCTTCGATGTCTATTGCGAAGGGGAGAACGGCGAAAAGTTCATCGTGGAGATGCAGAACGCCTACCAGGAGTTCTTCAAGGACCGCTCCCTCTTCTACACCACGTTCCCCATACGGGAACAGGCGGAGAAGGGTTCCGAATGGGACTTCCGCCTGACGCATGTGTATACCGTTGCCTTGCTGAACTTCGACATGCACGAAGAGAGTTTCGACACAGCCGACATCTGCCACACCGTCAAACTCTGCGACGTGAAGACCCACAAGGTCTTCTACAGAAAACTCGACTTCATCTACGTGGAGATTGCGAAGTTCGACAAGACTGAGGACGAACTCGTGACGCTCTACGACAAGTGGCTCTACGTCCTGAAGAACCTCTCGCGGCTGGAGTCGCGTCCCAAGGTGCTGCTCGACAAGGTCTTCGACAGGCTGTTCGAGGAAGCGGAGATTGCAAAGTTCACTCCCCGCGAACTACGCGAATACGAGGACAGCCGCAAGGCATACAGGGACCTGAAAAACTCGCTCGACACTGCAAAACGTGAAGGGATAGCCGAAGGAATGGAGAAAGGACTTGCCGAAGGAATGGAAAGAGGACTTGCCGAAGGATTGGAGAAAGGGTTTGAAAAAGGCAGGCTCGAGGAACGCCGTAAGGCCTTGGCTGAGAAACAGGAGATTGCCCGTCAGCTGCTTAATACGGGAATGGCCGCAGAGCAGGTATCTGCCATCGTTGGACTGCCTTTGGAAGACGTGCAGGGCATGTAGCATCCCATCGGAAACAAATGCACTCACAATTCCAAAGAGCAAACCATCACGGCTGTGTCCTGGTACTGTCAGTTCTGAAGGAATGGGTCCACTTTAAAAAGTGAACTCAATCATAATAAAACCATTCTCCGTGTCGTCAGTGGACATCCGTGATTGTCCGTGTGATAATAT
>SFJN01000167.1 GCA_004555055.1 Bacteroidales bacterium
GCTGAACCTGAGCGTTCTGGCTCCTGTGTTCCAGCCCGTTCCCGGCAAGGGTAACTTCTTCCTCGAAGCTCTGGCGAAGACCGGTGCCGGTGAGAAGTATCAGCTCTTCGGCCAGATCGGCCTTGACCACGGCCCCGAGTGGTACCACGGCAAGTTCACCGGCATTGCCCAGAGCTTCACCGCTCCCAAGTACAGCCGGAGCGTGTTCATTGCCAACGATACGACCAATCCCGTGAACACCAAGGCGGTCGGGGCTGGCTAATTCGATGAAAGGTAGGTGAAAAGCCATGACCGATGCTGAGAAGCTGTCCATGTTGAAGACCATGACCGGCGAGAAGGACGAGGAAGTGCTTTTCACCTACCTTTCTATCGCCGGAAGCAAGGTTCTCAGGAGAGCTTACCCATATGACGATACCGTGACGGAGGTTCCTGATCGGTACGCCTATACGCAGCTTGAAATTGCTGTGTACCTGATGAATAAGCGTGGGGCTGAGGGTCAGACCGCTCACAGCGAGAACGGCGTGCGTCCCTGATCGGGGGCGAAGCATGAAGACCATGAAGCGAAATCAAGTCCCTTTCTGGTATCTGCTGTATGACCGGAAGGAGGACTTGAAGGACGAGTATGGCAATGAAAGCGGAGAGTCCGCTATCATTTACAAACCCGCAGTCAAGATGGAAGCCAATATCTCTGCCGCCACCGGCTCGGCTCAGGTGGAGCAATTCGGAAATTTCGCCGGGTATGACAAAGTGATCGTTACCGATGACTTGTCTTGCCCGATTGACGAGAATTCCGTGTTGTTCATCGACAAAGAGCCGGAATATGCGGAAGACGGCACTCCGCTTTATGACTACATCGTAAAGAGGGTTGCCAAGAGCTTGAATTCCATCTCCTACGCCGTAAGTAAGGTGAGCGTGTCGTGAAGACTGTCAAGGTTCCTCTTTCTCAGCGTGGTATCGACACGCTGCTTCGAGAGATCGAAAGCTACACGGTATGGCTGAAAGAACGCTCCCAAGTTCTGCTTGATCGTCTCGCTCAGGCAGGATTTGAGGTAGCTTCCGCTCGTTTCGCAAAAGCCGCTTATGACGGCACCAATGACGCTTCCGTTTCTATGGAAACGAGAGGTGACGGGGCGAGAGCGGTTGTTGCGGTTGGTGCGTCCGTGCTGTTCATTGAGTTCGGCACCGGCGTTACTTACCCGGACAATCACCCGCAAGCCGCAGAGCTTGGCATGAAGCGTGGCGAGTACGGTCAGGGGCATGGTAAGCAATCCTCTTGGGGTTACTACGGCGACCCCGGAACAAACGGCGTGGTCAAGATGAAGAAGGACGGAAGCACCGTGGTCATCACCCACGGCAACCCGGCGAATATGCCGATGTATGAAACCGTCAAAGAGCTGGAAGCTATGTTGCCTGAGCTGGTAAAGGAGGTCTTTTCATGATTGATGTGGAAAATCAGATTTACACACCGATTGCGGAAGCCCTCAGAGTCCAGTTTCCGGGTATCAAGGTGAGCGGCGAGTATGTCAAAGCTCCTTCCGGCTTTCCCTTTGTGAGCATTGTCGAGCAGGACAACTACCCGACAGTGGAACACATGACCACCAGCGAAACGGAGCAATTCGCAACGCTGATGTATGAGGTGAATGTCTACTCCGACAAGGCTACCGGAAAGAAGTCTCAGTGTCGGAGCATTATGAAATTCGTTGATGACATGATGTATCAGCGAAATTTCAGGCGCATTTCCCTTTCCCCTGTTCCCAATTTGGAGAACGCAACGATTTACCGTCTGGTTGCTCGATACAGAGCTGAAACGGACGGCACTACACTATACAGGAGGTAAATGAAATGGCTATTTCCACCTACAAGGTTTTCCTCATGCACAAGGCCAGTTCTGAGGGAACCTACACGAAGCTGATCGACATTAAGGAATTCCCTGACCTCGGCGGCGAACCTGAAATGCTGGAAACGACCACTCTGAGCGACAATATGCAGACCTATATTGCCGGTATTCAGTCTATGGACGGTCTGTCTTTCTCCGCAAACTACGACATGACCGAGTACCAGAAGCTGAAAGCCTTGGAGGGCAAGAAGGAAAGCTACGCTGTGTGGTTTGGCGGCACCGAGAGCAGCGGCACGGTCACTCCCGATGGCTCCAACGGCAAGTTCGCCTTTGACGGTGAGCTGTCTGTCTATCCCGTTGGCGGCGGCGTGAACGAGGTTGTTGGTATGAACATCACCATTGCCCCGTCCAGCCCCATCAAGTTCTCTGCGACCTAAGAAACCTACGGCCTGAATGATAAGGAGGATTTATCATGGCAAAGCAGTTGACCATTACTGACCCCACCAGCGGTGTTACCTACACGCTGGAATACACCCGCAAGACTGTCGAGATGATGGAGAAGCAGGGCTTTATCGCCGCTGATGTGGAGAAGAAGCCCATGACTCTGCTTCCCGCCCTGTTCGCTGGTGCGTTTCTCGCCCATCACCGCTTCGTGAAGCGTGATGTGATCGACAACATCTATGCTCGTCTGAGCCACAAAGACGAGCTGATTAACCGGCTGGTCGAGATGTACAACGACCCGCTGGTGACGCTGCTGGACGAGCCTGAGCAGGGTGACAGCGAGGGAAACCTGAGCTGGAAGGCTGGCTGGTAAGCGACCAACCTTCCGGTAACAAGGGGGGCGGCGGCGAACAACGCCCCGCTCCCCTTTTCGCTTACACGGAAAAATTCAAAGAGGTCTTTCCGTACTACCTGTCTATCGGCATGACCTATGACCAGTTTTGGAATGAAGACTGCGAGTTGGTCAAGTTTTACCGCAAGGCGGCGCAGATCAGGCAAGACCTAAAAAATCAGGACGCATGGTTACAAGGTGCGTATTTCTATGAAGCCTTGGTTGACGCAGCTCCTATCCTCAGAGCTTTTGCGAAGAAGGGTACAAAGCCCATTCCTTATCGGGAAGAACCTTTCGACCTGTTTTCCAAGCAGGATAAGAAGAAGCAGAAAGAGGTTCAGGAGAAGAACGACAACAAGGCAAAGACCTTCATGGAAGCCTTTGCCATTGCGACCAACAAGAAATTTCAAGAGAAAGGTGGTGGCGTAAATGGCTGATAATGTGGAAATTCAGGGTTTGGAATTTCAGATTGTCAATGACAGCACTCAGACCGAGCAAGGTCTGGAAGCTCTGAGGAATACCCTTGGTCGTTTGAGAACGGCTTGTGGGTCTACGGCTACCGGTTTGAGCGGTACTGCTAAGAGCGTGAGAGAGCTGAAAAATGCTCTGCAAGGCTTGAACAGTGGTGATGTTCAGCAGAAGATCACCCGCATTGCCGGTGCGCTGAACGCCTTGGGTCAGGTCAGCAATGTGAAAATTTCCAGCTCTGTCGCCAATCAGTTGACGGCAATCAGCGGTGCGATTGACAACCTGAAATGGACGGACGGCGATAAGCTGACCGCTCTTGCTGACGGTTTGCGCCCTCTGTCCGAGCTTGGAAAGTCCAATCTGACCACCTTTATCAATCAGCTTGGGAAGCTCCCCACCGTGATTGAGGAATTGGAAAAGGCAGACATTGACAAGTTCACCCGGCAGATGACCGATCTCGCTGCCGCCATGAAGCCTTTTGCAGACGAAATGCAGAAGGTGTCCAATGGTTTCTCTGCTTTCCCGTCCAGAATTCAAAGACTGATTACCTCTACCGAGCGGTACAACAGCACGGTTCGGAGAGCTACCACCCATACAGGTTTGTTCGGCAAGGCTCTCGGTGGTCTGAAATTCGCCGTGGTTTGGCAGATGGCTCGGAGAGTCGGAAGTATGCTAGGAACGGTCATCACGGAGTCCAATGAGTATCAGGAGAACATGAACCTGTTTACTGTTGCTATGGGCGAGTATGCTGAGTCTGCTTTGGAGTACGGAGAAACCGTCAGCGAAGTCTTGGGTATCGACCTGTCTGACTGGATTAGAAATCAGGGTGTGTTCAACACTCTGCTGACCGGCTTTGGTGATACCGCTGATAGAGCTGCCCTCATGAGCAAGAACCTGACTCAGCTCGGTTATGACCTCAGTTCTTTCTTCAACATTTCCGTTGAGGACTCCATGCAGAAATTGCAGTCCGGTATCTCTGGTGAGCTGGAACCCCTGCGGCGTTTGGGCTATGACCTGTCCCAAGCCCGTTTGGAAGCTGTTGCTCTGTCCCTCGGTATTGACAAGAGCGTATCTTCCATGACTCAGGCTGAAAAGGCAGAGCTGCGCTACTACGCCATTATGACTCAGGTCACTACCGCTCAGGGTGACTTGGCGAGAACGCTGGAAGCTCCCGCCAATCAGCTTCGTATTCTGAAAGCACAGGTTGAGATGGCTGGCAGAGCTATCGGCAATATCTTCATTCCCGCTCTGAACGCTATCCTGCCCTATGGCATTGCCGTGGTGCAAATCATTCGGGAGATCGCCAATGCGATTGCGTCCCTGTTCGGTTTCCAGATGACCGAGGTGGATTACTCCGGTATTACAAGTGCCGGGGTAGGAGCAGGAGAATTGGCAGACAACCTCGATGACGCTGCCGGTGCTGCCAAGAAGTTGAAGCAGTACACCGCTGGCTTTGACGAGCTGAATGTGTTCTCCCCTGATACCGCAAGCGGTTCCGGGGTTGGTGCTGGTGGTGGAAGCGGATTTGAATTCGCTCTGCCGGAGTATGACTTCCTCGGAAACGCCGTCACGACCAGAGTGGACGAGATCAAGAAAATGCTGGAAAACACCCTTGCAGATATTACGGTCATGGTTTCTGGTTTTTCTCTGGCGGTTGGTGCCATTCTGGTTCTGACCGGAGCGAACATTCCTCTCGGCCTTGGCCTGATGGCGGCTGGTGCTGTCGGTTTGGCGGCTACCATCGGTCTGAATTGGAACGGCATGAGCGAACAGCTTGCAAATACTCTTGCACTGATTACCGGTGTCGTTGGCGGTTTTATGCTGGCCTTGGGCGCAATCATGGCGTTCTCCGGGGCGAATGTGCCGTTGGGTATTGCATTGATGGCCTTGGGTGCTGTGAGTCTTGCAACCGCTGCCGTTGTCAACTGGCACAGTAGCGACCAGAATATCACGGACGCTCTGACCACCATTACTGGTATTCTTGCTGGTGCTTCTCTGGCGGTAGGCGCAATGCTGGCTCTGACTGGCGTGAATACCCCTCTCGGTATCGCTCTCATGGCGATTGGGGCTGTATCTATCGCTTCCGCTGTGGCTCTTAACTGGAACGCTATGGAGGAAGCAATCAGCTCTCCGCTCTCCCGTATCTCCGTTATCGTGGGTACGGCAATGTTGGCCTTGGGTGCTATCCTCGCTTTCAGCGGCGGCAGTATTCCCCTCGGCATTACCTTGATGTCTTTGGGAGCGGTGTCTATCGCTTCTGCGGTAGCTCTCAACTGGAATGGTCTGTCTGATGAAGTGTCGAACACGATTGCTCTCATTACGGGTATTGTATCTGTTGCTCTCTTGGCGGTAGGTGCGGTGTTGGCGTTCTCTGGTGCAAACATTCCTTTGGGTATTGCTCTGCTGGCTGGTGGCGCACTCATGATGGGTACTGCCATTCTTCCCAACTGGTCTATGCTTTCCGATGAAGTGCAAAACACCCTGAGCATTATTACGGCGGTGGTTAGTGTGGCTCTGCTGGCTGTGGGTGCAATTCTCGCTTTGTCCGGTGCCGGTCTTCCCCTCGGTATTGGTCTGATGGCTGTTGGAGCTGTTGGTCTTGCCGCAACCGCCGCACTAAACTGGACTACCGTTTTGACCAAGGTGAAGGAAACCCTGAAAAACATCGGCATTGCCGCCGGTGCCGCTCTGCTGGCTCTCGGTCTGATCTTGATTGTCAGCGGTGTAGGTCTTCCCCTCGGTATCGGTCTTCTGCTGGCTGGTGCCGCAACGCTGGCTTCCTCGGTTGCCCTGAATTGGGATTTCTTCTCCGAGAAAATTCAGTATATGTTGGACGGAATTACCACAGCGTTCAAGAGCTTCGTCAATACTGGCCTTGGTGTATTCGAGGGCTTTGTCAACGGCGTTATCCGCATTATTAACCGAGTGATTTCTTGGGTGAATAGTGCAGTCGGTTGGCTCGGCATTGAAATTCCGTTCATTGCGGAAGTCACTACGTGAAGCGGGTGCTGAGATGGTTGGTGCCATTGGTCGCAAGACTGCGGTTGCCAACAATGACCAGATCGTTGAGGGTATCACCGCCGGTGTGACTGTCGCCAATGACGGTGTGATCGCCGCCATTTATGCCCTGCTGAACGCAGTCGAGGACAAGGATATGTCCATTTCCATCGGTGACGATGTGATTGGTCGTTCCTATGACCGATACAATCGGAGCAGAGGTGTCCGTGTGAACAACGGTGCCTTTTCCAACGCTTATTAAGGGGGTGAGGATATGGCAAGTTTTATCAAGATCAACGGCAATCCCTATCCTTGCCCCCGCCGGGGCTTGAACCTGATGGTTGCCACCATTGTAGACGCTGCCAGAAATGCAAACGCAGTTACGGTAGGTCAGGTCGTAGGCCGTGAGCAGCAGAAGATCAACAACCTCGAATGGGCTTACCTGACTGCGGAACAGTGGTCGGCAATCCTCAAAGAGTTCAAGAATTTCTATGTCACGGTCAGCTACCCGGACATGGTAAATAACACATGGACGGAGAGAAAGATGTACCCCGGCGACAGGACTGCCGAGCCTTTCCACCTTGACCCCGTGACTCAGCTTCCCTTGGACTACATCAACTGCAAGGTGAACCTGATTGACTGCGGAGAACCGTTTTAAGGAGGTGGCGGCGTGAAACAGGTAAGCAATGCTTACAAGTCCAGCATGAAAGCCATGCTCCGCAACCGCTCCTATGTGAAGATCGCTTTCTCCAATGTTGACACTTCTGCCGCAACAGACGGCAGTTGGGTCAGCAATGGAGCGCAGAGCTATTCCGAGTTCGATACGGTTGATTACAACTACGATTATCAAGCGTCCTACGCCGCTTTGGAGCTGAACCGGTGGGCTTTGGACGGAAATACCGTCATCGTTCCTGCTTCCGGCACGATGTATGATGGTTTCATTTCCTCCATTATGAGCAATGCCGATGGCGGCTTTACAACTGCGGCGGTCATTACCCGTGAGTTTTCCGTTCCTCACACTTTCCCCGGACTGACGCTGACCTTTGACACCCGTTACAAAGAGTGGCCTGTCAGCGTGACCGTTGACTTCTATTTGAACGGAGAAGTGCTGGAAAGCACCACAGCCCCCGTAACCTCTGAAATCGTCCAGATCAACACCAGAGCGGCTTCCTGCGACAAGATTGTGATTACCTTTGGCAACACCCTTCCTTACCGCAGACCTCGCTTGGAAGATGTGCTGTACGGCGTACAGAAGGTGTTTACCAACGAGAACATTATTTCCACACGGCAGTCTCATGATGTTGACCCTCTCAGCCGCAGACTTCCGCAGGAAACAATGCAGTTCGTGATTTTGGATTATGAACACAATTATGACCCTGACAACCCGTCTGGTATCTATCAATATGTGGACAAGAATTCCCCGGTGTCTATCCAGTTCGGCTATGAGCTGCCGAATGGCAAGATCGAATGGCTGAAACCGGACAAGTATGTACTGAACAGCAAGCCCAAGGCCAGCAAAAATCAGGCTACCTTCTCCGGCACCGGCCTGATTGGAAGCCTGAGTGGAACCTTCTACAAGAGCAAGCTCGGCTCTAAGAATTTTTACGACATGGCTGAGGAAGTCCTTCTGGACGCTGGTCTGACACTTTCTGAGCAAGGCACAAATCCGTGGGTCATTGACGAGAGCTTGAAGCAGATGTTCACCACGGCGGCTCTCCCCATTGATACCCACATGAATTGTCTACAACTGATCGCTCACGCTTGCCGTTGCCGTCTGTTCACAGACGATGACAATATCATTCACATTAAGCCTTTCGGCGTAAATGTGGTCGGTATTTACAGTGGCGTATGGGCTGACAACGGTCATTTGTGGTACAGCGAGTGGGACACCGTTGACCGTGGCAACAGAGTCGGCAATACCTATGCCGCCTTGGAGCTGAACCGGTGGACACTGGACGGTGGAGAACAGGTCATCATTGAAGACACAGACTCGTCCGGCAGAGGATTTGTCAGCGAGAGCATGACGAGAGCAGATGGAACCTATGCTACCGCTCCCGTATTCACCAAGACCTTCGATGTGTCCCATGATTTGCCTGTTCTGGCAATTCGCTTCGACACTCCTTTGGACGAGTACCCGACCTCCATTCAGGTCAAGTATTACAAGGGTTCCACCTTGCTTGATACGAAGACTGTCATGGGTATCACTTCTTCTGAGGTGTTTGTCAACAGCTCTCTCGCCATTGATTGTACCAAGATCGAGGTCACGATGAACGGCGGTCTGCCTTACCGCAGAATGAGAGTGAGCAAGGTCTATTACAGAGAAACGGACTTCACGCTGGATTTCACCTCCATTGGTGAGAACAGTCAGTCTATCTCTAAGATTGACCAGCTCAAAGCTGTGTCTGTCGCCAAGTATGCCTATACGGTAGACGGTGACTCCCGCACACTCTATGAGGGAACGACCACCGAAACTCAGCTCCATGTTGAGTTTTCTGGTCTTGCACAAGATGTTCAAATTTCGGTTTCTGGTGGGACGCTGGTATCTTCCAGCATTTACGCCAGAGCTGCGGATTTGGTGCTATCCTCCGGCACTAAGACCGTGGTCATCACCGGAAAGTCGCTGTCGGAAAACTCGGTGGTCGTTTCCTACCCCGTAAATCTGGACGGCGAGATCGACAAGGAGGAAAACCCCCTTATCACCAACGATGAAATGTGTTCGGCCTTGGCAAATCAGGTCATGAAGTATCTGCAAATGCGTAACACCTACGAAGCAAGCTATCGTGGAAACCCGGAGCTGGAAGTGGGTGACATTATCGGTTTGCAGACGCTTTATACCGATGAAATGGACGCATTGATCTTGGTCGATGAAATCACATTCAACGGCTCTCTGAGCGGAAAGATGAAGGTGAAAGGATTGATATGAGTACCGTCATTGATACGCTGATCTATGACCGGACACAGGCCGATGTGAACAGGGTTTTTACCCTGAAAAACAAAATCCTCACGGAAGGGCTTAATGCCCTTTCCGCTGAGGAAAAGGCCGAGTACATGGCAGGAATGAAGGGTGCCTACAACTACACCGATATGAACCGGGTAGGACAGGCGGTTGCTTACATTGCAAACCGCATGACTTCGCTTCCCTCGGAGCTTGCGGCTTACAGAGCGGAGAAAGGAGTAGACGATGACTCTATCTATGAGGTTCCTTATGACCCTGCTTCTGTGGTTGTTTCCGCAAAGACCGATTGGGTCATGGGAGATACGCCGACACAATCCCTTGCGAAAGCCTATCTCAACAACCTCACCGTTCTGCGAAAGCAGCTCACCCTTCCTGCTGACGCTCCGGCTGTCCCTACCACCTTAGACCAGCTCACCTATACCACGGCAAACAACATCGAATATCTGCTGTACCTCATTGATCTGACACTGACCGAAGTGGAAACCGAGCTGTATTCCAAAATTGATCGGACGGTTGCCGCTTTCGCCTATGTCAATCTGTGTTACAGCGGGGAATAAGGAGGAAATTGAATGAAAGACACAGTTATCAAGGGGGACGGCACCTCCCGAACCCTCAAAGCCCCGGCGAGTATGCCGGAAACCTTTGAGGAATGGCGCAGTCAGCTTTTGGCTGGTAACGCCACAATGGACATTGGTCTGAACAGTGACGGTTGTACCGTGGTCGGTACTGCCATGAGCAAGGCCAATCTTCTGTCCGACACCACGAAAGCCGCTTTGGAGCTTTCTCAGAGCGACCCCACCGTGAATGACGCTCTGTATGCTCTGAGTCAGAAGACTCAACCGGCAGTTCTCAATGTCACCACCAACGCCGGGGTTGTGGTTACTGCCACCAAGGGTTCTAAGGTTCTGAGTGCAACCGCAGACAGTTCCGGCCTTGCAGTTTTGTACCCTGACGAGTTTGGAACATGGACGCTGAAAGCAACGATCAACGGAAAAACTCTGGAAGTTCCTTTCGTGATTGACGCAATCGCTGTCTTCAATACTTCTCTGACTACTGATCTTGAAGCCGCTTCTTGGGGACTCATTTCCGCAGTTGCCGAAGCAGGAAACGCCGCTTCCGTTTGGTCTGTTGGTGCTAAAAAGACTATCAAGCTCAACGGTGTGTCCTATACGGCTCAGATCATCGGTTTCAATCATGACACCAAAACCGCCGGTGGTAAAGCCGGTATTACCTTCCAGTTGGTCGATTGTTTGAACACCACCTACCAAATGAACAGTTCCAATACCAATGTCGGCGGCTGGAAAAGCTCTGCAATGCGCTCCCGCATGAGTGAATTCCTCGGTCAGTTGGACGAAGATTTGCAGAGTGTCATCAAGCCTGTGAACAAGCTGGTGTCCATCGGAAACAACACCTCCACCATCGAGACTGTTTCTGATAAGCTGTTCCTGCTTTCGGAAGTCGAAATTTTTGGCTCTACGACCTATTCCTTTGCCGGTGAGGGTTCTCAGTATGACTGGTACAAGGCCGGTAACACGAGGGTCAAGAAAGTCAATGGTTCTGCGGCCCCGGAAGGGGCGGTGTAGAAAGGAGAGAATGTTGGCGTGTCAGTCATCAAGTCCATGCGTGGAGAAAGCACTATGCAGTTTGTGGAAACCGCAAGACGGTTGGAGCTTCATGCCTTTTCCGTCTGTACCAAGTCTCCCAAACGGTATAGCACTCTGCTGACCAACCGCATTTTCGAGCTTGCTTCCACGGTTCATGAGGAAGTCAGAGCTGCCAACAACATTTATCCGAAGAACAAGCACGAAGCGCAAATGCGGCGAGATCACCTGACCAACGCCAACATTGCTCTCCAAAACCTCAGTCCGAAGCTGACCTTGCTCTATGACGCTATTCTCCAAAATCCTGAAAAATGTCCGTGGATTGACCATGCCATGAAGGAATTTGGAGAGTACATCGTAGATGAAGCACAGCTCATTTCCAAAGTAAAGAAGTCTGACAACGAGAGGTTCAAAGACCTCCCGGACTAAGATTTCTATATGGGTCAAGTCCTGCTACTCTTTGTCGTTCTGCGAACAACTGGTGGGAGCGTTCTCCTAATAGCGGCAACACCAACAACTTCTGCAATGTCAACAGCAACGGCAACGCCAACAATAACAACGCCAGCAACAGCAATGGCGTGTCCTTCGGACTCTGCAACTTCGTATAGGTCAGTCGTAGTAACCCCATTGGGCGAAATCAGTACCTTTTGCAGAGGGAGGGCTTGTTCCCGACCTTTAGGCCAAAACATTCCTTCGATGTAGTCAGCCGGACGCTGCTTGCATGGTGCGAAATGTACGGTATCGCATTTCATGGCTGGTACTACCACGCAGTTAGAACCCGTACCCGACAATAATACTGTACGGAGGAAACCCTTTTTATGACAAGTGAAGAACGGAGAGAAGCACGGTATCAGCGCAGGAAAGCCAAGCGGGACGAAGCTCGTCTAAAGCGAAGCATGACCTGTGGTGATTTTGAGGAAGTCTTTTCGTTCCGGCACCTTTACCTTTCCGGGAAGAAATGCTGTAAAGGCGTTTACTGGAAGAATTCAACCCAACGGTATATCGGCAATATCATTCCGAACACCGCAAAGACCCTTCGAGAGCTGGAAACAAACAGCTTTCACCACCGTGGCTTTCATGAGTTTGACATCATGGAGCGAGGGAAGAAACGGCACATTCGCTCAGTCCACATCACGGAACGAGCTGTGCAGAAATGTCTATGTGATTACTGCATTGTACCTATCTATTCCGCTTCCTTCATTCATGACAATTCTGCAAGTCTGAAACACCGTGGCATGGATTACGCACTGAGAAGAATGGTCTGCCACTTACAGCGGCACTACCGTAAGCACGGTCTGAAAGGCGGTATCTTGCTCTATGATTTTCACAGTTTCTTCGACTCGGCTCCGCATGAACCTCTATTCAGAGAAGCAGAAAAGCGGCTCCATGACCCAAGGCTGAGGGAGCTTGCCAACAGCTTCATTCTGGATTTCGGAGAAGTAGGTCTTGGTCTTGGCAGTCAGGTTTCTCAGACAAATGCGCTCCTTCTGCCGAACCCGCTTGACCACTTTTTCAAAGAAGTCCTGCGGGTTAAAGCCTATGGTCGATACATGGACGATGGCTATGCCATTCATGAGGATATAGATTATCTGTACCTCTGTTTGGAATGTGCTGATCTGATATGTCAGGAAATCGGTTTAGAGCTGAACCGCAAGAAAACCGTGGTCGTTCCTCTGGAAGATTTCTACCGTTGGCTGAAAACAAAATTCATTCTGACTCCAACCGGGAAGGTCGTTCTGAAAATGAACAAGGAGTCCACCAAGATCATTCGGAGAAAGCTCCGCAGCTTTAAGGGAAAATATGAAAACGGCGGCATGACCTTGAAGGACATTCGCAGTTCCCTTGACAGCTATCATGGTCACATGAAGCGGGGCAACAGCTACAAGGTGTGTCAAAGCACCGATCACTATTTCAAATCACTGTTTGGGTTCTACCCGGACAAGAAAGGTTGGAACGCTCATGTATAAGATCATGAAAGAAAACACAGCTCTGGCGGTTGTCACGACTCCGGTGTGGGTCAAAATGCAGGACAACGGTTCCTTTGCTCTTTGCGAGGAAGCGGAAGCTCAGGGGGTGGTCGTTGATGGCACTGTGTACCATGTTTCCGGAAGACCGGAGATCGAGGGTCACGAAACCGTCATTCTCGGTGAGATTACCGAAACGGCCTATCAGAGAGAACAGGCCGCAGAGCAGGAAGCCAAGCAGCTCCAAATGGACACGGCTCTTGCCGAGCTGTCCATTCTGATCGCCAGCGCAATTCCGGCGGCTGAGTAAAACAGGAGGTAAGAGAAATGTTCAACAAGGATAGTGGTCTGGTAAAGGCGTGGGTGAACCTGATTAAACAGGGTGCCTATACCATCGAACAGGTTCCTAACCTGAGCAATCTCCGTGAGGTGGTTGCTTCCGTTCTGGAAGGAGGTGAATGACGATGAAGTTTACCAAGGATAGCGGTCTGGTCAAGACTTGGGTCAGTCTGGTGCTGTGCGGCGTGTTCACGCTCGATCAGGTTCCCAACCTGTTCAACCTGAAAACCGTGGTCAGCGAGATCATCAATTCCGTGGTGTAAGCAGGAGGTCGGACATGAGCGAAGCAATCATTGTAGCCCTTATCACGGGTGGGCTGAGTCTTCTCGGTATCATCTATTCTTCCAACAAGACGGCTCAGGCTATGGACTCCAAGCTGGACAAGCAGCAAGCCGTTATGGAAACGAAGATGGACGAGCTTACCCGTGAGGTAAGGGAACACAACAATTTTGCCAAGCGTATGCCCGTGGTCGAGGAACAGATCAAGGTCATCAATCACCGCATTGAGGACTTGGAGGAATACCACAAAGGGGCGTAAAGCGAAAATTCAGTGAGTTTAGTGAATGATTTGGGCTTTTTCCTACAAAGTCCTCTTATAGAACGCTCTCTATAAGGGAGTTTATACGAAAATGGCTCGATTATTCACTAAACTCACTAAAACGAAAGGAGAAGTCTCATGGAGATTATCAGAAAGCGTATCGCAAATCTGCTGTCGGTCAAAAGTCTGGTGACGATTGTGCTGACCATCGTCTTTGCGTACATGGCTGTGACCGGCAAGATCAGTCAGGATTTCATGACCATCTATGCCGTCATCATTGCGTTTTACTTCGGAACGCAGTCTCAGAAGACGCAGGACATTTTGGATAGCAACGAGAGTAAGGAGGGTTGAGCCATGATGAAGTCGAGTGAGCTGGTCGCCAAGGTTACGGACATTGCCAAGCACTACAAGACCCTGTATGTCATGGGGTGCTTTGGTGCGCCGATGACTGCGGCGAATAAGACCCGCTACACGCAAAATCATTCCTACAACAAGGCGGCAGCTCGGACGGCTATGATTATGGCGACTTCCGATGACACCTTTGGTTTTGACTGTGTGAACCTTATCAAAGGTGTCCTATGGGGCTGGACTGGCGACAAGAGCAAAGCCTACGGTGGTGCCAAGTATGCCGTGAACGGCGTACCTGACATTGGTGCTGACACCATGATTACCAAGTGTAAGGACGCTTCGTATTCCGGGTGGGACAAGGTTGACCCCGGTGAGGTGGTTTGGACTGACGGGCATATCGGAGTCTACATCGGCAACGGTTTGGCTGTGGAGTGTACCCCTCGTTGGAAAAACTGCGTCCAGATCACCGCTGTCGGCAATATCGGCAGCAAAGCGGGGTACAACACCCGCAACTGGAAAAAGCATGGTCATCTGCCCTATGTGACCTATGACACCACTGTGACCGCTCCTGTTCAGCCTGAGACTGTCAAGCCGGAACCCGTGACTTCGGTCAAGGCAACCGGTATTGCCAAGTCCTTCAACAAATCTGTCGCCGGGAAGTACACCGTTACGGCTACCTCCTTGAATGTCCGTGACGCTGCCGGTGTTGGGAACAAGGTTCTGGTCGCAATCCCGAAGGGGACTGTGGTTCAAAATTACGGTTACTACACCGTGGTCGATGGGGTGAAGTGGCTGTATGTTCAGTTCACCTACAAGCGTGTCACCTACACCGGTTTCTGTTCTTCGGCCTATCTGAAAAAGTGAGGTTGGTATCTGTGAGCGGCAAGAGAGTAGATGGAAAGTCTAAGCCCAAAATGAAGAAGCGTACCAAATTTACGATCTTGGCGGTGGTAAACCTCACTTGGTACACCGTGGTCGTGTTGATCGCAAATTTCTTTGACCACACGGTTTCCCCGGAGTTGACGGTGGGGTGGTTTGCCGCTTGGACTGCCGAGCTTGCCTTACTCTATGGTATCAAGGTGAAGGAGAAACCTTCCGATGAAAGTCAGGGGTGATTGTGTGCAAGTGCTGAGAGAAGTGACGCTGGACAAGCTCATTAACCTGTATGAAGGTATCGTTGTCCATGACCGCAAGCAGCTCATTGAGTGGAAAGACCATTGCGGTATTCCTCTTTATGAGATGAAGCAACGGACATTGGCTCAGGATAAAATGATCTTGGGTGCTTTGAAGTGCGCCAAGGCCAACGGCTATTCTGGCGAAGAATAAAAAAGGACACTCCCTACCGTTATGGTAAGGAGTGTCTTCTTGTTTGAACGAATACCGTTCCCCATACAATGAAGGGTTCGGATATGCGCTCAATGGTGGACTCAGGCGTTCCAAATCCGAAC
>SFJN01000168.1 GCA_004555055.1 Bacteroidales bacterium
TGATGTCGACCTTGTGGAGTCGCCCTATACCGACTGGACGCTCTATCCCAGCGGCGACATCCAGTTGCCCGATGAGTATGTGAATGTCGACGGCGTCTATGTAGCCTTCTATTTCGCCGCACCCGCATCGGCTTCCACCACCTGGGAACTTATGGACTTCGTCATCACCGACGGCGTGGCTGAAGAAAACGGCGGCGAGCCCGGCGGCGACGTGCCCGGTGGCGACACGGCCGAACTTCCATACACATCCCCCAACCTCTACACCGGATGGAACCTGGTGGAGACCGGCATCGGACAGCCCTGGAGCCAGGGTTCAAGCTACACACAGGCCACCGGTTACCAGAAGTGGGACGGCAGCGACACCAAGTCGAACCGTGAGGTGAAGGGTTATCTCGTATCTCCCAAGTTCAACACCGCTGCCCCCAAGACCGGAAAGGTGAAGATGTCGTTCGACTACACCATCCGCTACACCAACAACGTCAGCGGGTGGAAGGACAACCACAAGGTGATGGTGTCGAAGGACTACAGCGGAAATCCTGCCGAATTCGACAAGGCCACATGGACCGACCTGAAGGTCGAACTCAAGGAGTCGCCCTATGCTGACTGGACACTCTATCCCAGCGGCGACATCCAGTTGCCCGACGAATATGTGAACGTCGACGGCGTATACGTCGCCTTCTACTTCTATGCACCCGCTACGGGTTCCACCACGTGGGAACTTATGAACTTTGCCATCTCCGACGGTGTGGCCGAAGCCGGAGGCAGTGAGCCCGGTGGCGATGAACCCGACGTGCCCGGCATCGATGTTGACCTTTCGAAGGCCGACCTCTGCATTGACGCCTCTGCCCTCGGACTCGCCAATGCCGCTGCATTCGAAACCTACGAGGTCGACGGACTCACCGTAAAGGCCGAAAAGGGCACCAACAGCAATGCGCCGAAGTACTATACCACAGGTACCGCTGTGCGCATGTATCCCGGAAACTTCATGACCCTTGCCGCCGACCGCAAGATCCAGAAACTCGTGTTCACCTGCGTCAAGGGCAGCGTGGCCAACAACCATGTGGAGGCTGAGCCCGGCAGTGTTACGGTGAGCGACCCCACCGTGCTCATCGATGGCGTGGATGCCAAGGAAGTCATCGTCACCAATGCCGATACCTCCACCGGCACCGCATCGCAGCTTCGGTGGCAGAAACTCTATGTCTTCTATGCGCAGTGATGTTTTCGGGCGCCTGCAGACCGCCCTCCTCGCTCTCCTCTTCGCCCTTGCCTTCTTCCCCTCGTGCGGGGACGATGACGGAACGCAGGACGAAGAGCGTGCCACGCTCCATGATGACAACAACGCGAACGTGGCAACGTGCGGTGCCACCTACGTCAACACCGAGGCAGGCAAAGGCAGCCAACAGTTCATAGGCCGCATGGAGATGCCACGCCTCGTCCCCGGCGACATCTTCATCGTACACCAGACGACCGACATCACCTCGCGTCCCGTGAATTTCAGCGTCGCCTACAATGCCGAAAAACTCCACAGCCGGTGGGTGGCATTCCGCTTCGATGCCACGATGAACCAGAAGAACGTGGCACGCAAGGACTACGACATAAGGCCCAAATATCCGCGCGACCCCCTCTGCAGCGCCACACCCACGAGCGATGCCTCGTTCGGCGGACACGACCACGGACACCTCTGTGCCAGCGCCGACCGCCTATGCTCGCGCGTGAGTAACGACCAGACCTTCTACATGTCGAACATGTCGCCGCAAATCGGCAGCTTCAACCAGCAGTATTGGACGAAGTACGAGCAGTTCGTACAGACACTCGGACGCGCCTGCACTGCCGATAAGAACGGCTACCGTTGGGCCGACACCCTCTACGTCGTCAAGGGCGGCACCATCGACGACGGGCAGACACTTGGTACCGTCAGTGTCGACAAGAAACGGATGCCCGTACCGAAATACTATTTCATCGCACTCCTCAAGGTCAAGAACCAGGTCTACAGTTCCATCGCCTTCTGGGTGGAGCATAGCGAATACGACTCCGGCAAGGTGCTCAAGAACGACCGCGACGAGGTGATGGCACATGCCATCAGTGTCGACGAACTCGAACGCCGCACAGGCATTGACTTCTTCTGCAACCTCTCCGGAACTCTCGAACACAAGGTGGAATCCACCTATATGTCCGCAGCGTGGGAAAACTGACGAACGAGTGAGAGCAGAAGACCAGCGACGACAAGCCGAGCGCAATGTCAAACTTGTTTGAATATTGCCGAGGCGCGAAGGAGCAAGGCGAAGCCAATGCTTGCATTGATTATGCCGAGCGAGGAGGAAGAAGATGAAATCAACTGACGAACGAACGAGAGGAGAGCGGAGCTCGCTCCAGCTATCCCGAGTGAGGAGGAAGAAGATGAAATCAACCCTGCGTACGGACGTACCGACGACCGCGCCCCCGATACCTTCTGCGAAAGGTATCGGGGGCGCAGTATTTCCCTATATGACGGTAAGATGACAAGGATGGTGCAGGCGGGGTCTTCGCGTCTGTCCTATATTTCCCTTCCCCGCCAGCGACCGCTCCGCAGGTAAATGCCGCAGCAGAGTACCATGACAATGGCGTATACAGCCTCTGCCGTCCAGCATACCGCTACATCGCAGCGCAGCCACTCAATGACAACGGCACAATATGCCACATACACACCCAAGGCCACCAGTTCGAGGGCGAAGGCGGACTTGGTGTTTCCCGTACCGCTCACGGCTTCGAAGTACACAAAGGCGGGAATGGTCAGCAGATACGAGGCACAGAGCACCCATACCGACGGCACCGACGCCCCGACAAGCGAGGGGATGTCGGTGTAGATGCGGATAAAGAGTTCCGGAAACACGCTGACAAGTACCAGCAGGGGGAGAATGACGGAATATGAAAAGCGCAGCACACGCCTCACCAGCGGCCTTACGAGGGCAGAATCGCCACTGCCCACGGCATTGCTTACCATGGTGCTGCCTGTGGAGGCAAAAGCCACCAGCATCATCCACACCAGTCCCGAGATGTTGCGGACGATGTTCGAGACGGCAAGTGCGCGTTCGCCGGTATGTTCGATGAAGAGGAAGAAAGCGAACCATGTGCCGATGCTTACAAAGCTCTGTACCATTTTCCACACTGCCACCTTCCAGATGGGGCGCATTGTCCGATGTTCCCAGCGTGGCAGACGCGAAAGACCGTAGCGCCTGGTGTCGCAATGGCGCCGTGCATAGACGATGAAGGCCGTCAGCGAAACGACTTCGGAAAGTGCCGAGCCGATTGCGGCACCTTCGATACCCAATGCCGGCAGACCGCAGTGTCCGAATATCAGCATCCAGTTCAGCAGAACATTCGAGAGCAGCATCACCACCGAGTTCACCGTCAGTGCACGGGTCTGCATGGTACCGATGAAGAAAGCCCGCAGCATGGCGGTGGAAAATCCTACCGGGAGTGCCGCCACGCGCCAGCGGATATAGCCTGCAGCCGAGGCCTGAACGGCATCGCTTTGCACCATCGCACGCAGGATGCGGGGTGAAAGAATCTCTGAAAGCAGGGTCACTGCCAGTCCAAGGGCGAGAAGAAAATAGAGTCCGTGCCAAAACACCCGGCCCGTCTCCTCAAGGCGTCCCTCGCCGTTCCTGCGGCCGATGACAATCTGTACGCCGAAACTGAAGCCCAGTCCCAGCATGAAGAGTACCATGTAGTAGACCCCTGCCAGTGCTGAGGCCCCGAGAGCCACCTCGCTCACGCGTCCAAGGAATGCAGTGTCCGTCATCCCAATCAGTTGCTCAATGAGTGTGCTGATGAGGATGGGTAGGGCAATCTGCCAGATGCGGCGGTACGAGAATGCCGACAAACGGGAATCTTCCATGGTTCAGAGGATACGGATTTTTGGGGGGGGGATGAGGTTGCTGCCGGCATGGCGTGGCGCATATCGGGGATATTCGTGTCTGCAGCATCTTGGAAACGGTTTGCAAAGTTACGGCCATCTGCAGAAACGGCAAAGGTCTTCCGGCAAAAAACTGTGGGGGATTTCTTCGTCTGTGACGGTAGTGGAAGGTGAAGGACGGTCCCCCCTGGCACGAAGGGCAGGGCAATGACGGATGTCAAAATATTTGAAGGTTTTCGGGCTCTGAGAAGGGCATCGCCAGGCAGGAGACGCCGGGAAGGAAAGGAAAGTGCGGAACGTCAAAAGGGGGAAAAGGGATGGAAAAACAGCCGGATAACGGGCTTTTTTGATTTTTTCTCCGCGAAAAAAAGAAAAAACTCCGAGGTTTGCGATGTAAACCTCGGAACTTTGAGGGACAAAGTTCCGTACTTTTGGGCGAAAAGTGCCGTGGTTTTGTTTATTTCACAGTCCTCGGAGGCACTTTTCAGCGGAATCTTGGAAAAAATGTGGTGGTGTATGCGGCAGGAAATGGTCTGGAATCGTGGTTCCGGCTATCAAACAGCCGGATGGATTTCACCCAAAATCATCAAAAATTTTGAAGGAAAGTTTTGCCATAAGAAATCGGAAATTGCTTGCTGAGAGTTAGCAAAACAGGGTGCAAAACAGGAAAGTTTGCAAATTCTTCCCCTTTTTCTCTTGACCCGTCCCTAAGGTCAGGGCCTAATTTTGCATCCGGATCCACAACGCAAACACATCGTACGACCAATGAGTTATCACACAAAATTCAAAATCGGAGAGTTCTCGCAGTTTATGCAAGTGACGGTGAAGACCCTGCGCCACTACGAACAGAAGGGCCTGCTCGTCCCCGACGAGACCGACCCGTGGACAGGATACCGCTACTACAGCCTGGCGCAGATGCAGAAACTTGCTTCAATCCGTAACCTGCAACGTTTAGGGTTTTCGCTCGACGAAATCAAAGACCTTTACGAAGAATCGGAACATGTGCCCAGCATCGTGCAGATAGACGACAAGATACGTAGCACCGAAGCACAGATAGCGCAGCTCGAGATGCGCCTCCGGCGCCTGCTGCTCCTGCGTGACTCCCGCAAGGAAATCAAGACAATGAAAAATTTCACCATCCAGCCGCTGCCCGAAATCATCGTCGCCAGCCACCGTGAAACCATCCCTGACTATGCAGCCCTCGGACCGCTCTGCTACGAAAAGATAGGTCCGGAGATGCAGCGTCTCGGCTGCAAATGCCCTACACCGGGCTACTGCTTCACCATCGACCACAACAAGGAGTACCGCCTTACGGACATCGACATCGAATACTGCGAACAGGTGGAGGAAATGCTCCCCGATACCGCCTTCCTCCAGTTCAAGCGTCTGCCGGAAGTGCCCAAAGCCCTCATCCTCAAGCACGTGGGACCGTACGAACGCTTCTATGAATCGTTCACCGAGGCCGTCCAATACATGGAGGAACACGGCCTTCAAATGACGGGACAGCCACGCTTCTCGTATGTCGACGGCATCTGGAATCAGGAAGACCCCGAGAAGTGGGTGTCGTTCATCCAGATTCCCCTTGAATAACGTAACTTCCGGACGGCCCTTACCTGTCTCCCCCAAAGAAGACGGTGAGGTGTCCGGTTCGGGATTTGAATACAGTCTGTCAGTAAAGGGATGTTCTATAAATTAGCTTGACAAGTCTTCCTCCTTCGCACCTCGGCCATTCAAGTAAACTTGATGGCTCTCGGTTTGGCGTCGGCAGAGGCGA
>SFJN01000169.1 GCA_004555055.1 Bacteroidales bacterium
AGGAGGCATAAACATGGCACAGTCTGAAATCCGTTATCTGACCGCTCCTGCGATCGACACCAAGAAGAAGAAGTATTGCCGCTTCAAGAAGAGCGGTATCAAGTATATCGACTACAAGGATCCCGAGTTCCTCAAGAAGTTCCTCAACGAGCAGGGTAAGATTCTTCCCCGTCGCATCACCGGAACTTCTCTGAAGTACCAGCGTCGTGTGGCTCAGGCCGTGAAGCGTGCCCGTCACCTTGCTCTCCTTCCTTTTGTAACTGACCTCATGAAATAACCCTTTAAACACAGTTGAACTATGGAAATTATTCTTAAGGAAAACGTAAAGGGTCTCGGTTACAAGAACGATATCGTGACCGTCAAGAACGGCTATGGCCGTAACTACCTCATCCCCACCGGCAAGGCTGTCATCGCCTCTGAATCTGCAAAGAAGGTGCTCGCTGAGAACCTCCGTCAGCAGGCTCACAAGCTTGAGAAGCTGAAGAACGATGCCCTCGCTCTTGCTGAAAAGATCAACGCCCTCGAAGCATTCACCATTGCTGCCAAGGTTGACTCTAACGGCAACCTCTATGGTTCTGTAAACGCTGTGGCTATCGCTGACGAACTTGCAAAGGCCGGTTTCGAAGTTGATGCCAAGATGGTGGAAATGACCGATGCCAAGACGCTTGGCGAGCACACTGCCAGCGTACGTCTCCACAAGGAGGTTGTGGCTACTGTAAACTTCAACGTTGTAGTTGAGGAGGCTTAATCAGTTTCTGATTAGTCTTTCTGCATAATTCGAAAATTCCGCTCCTTCGGCTTCAATGCTGTAGGAGCGTTTTTTCTTTTAGGGGTGTTCTGTAAATGGTCTCAGGCTAATTTTATATGACGCGGATATATAGCCCCTTATTTGTGTAGTCTTTTAAACAATAGGACAACGTTTGCCTTCCCGTTCTGTGTTGTGCGTCTATCCTTTGGTTGTAACAGAATGCAGGCATGCTACTCCCGTCATTATGGTTGTCCTTCCATAAACAGTCCCTTTTGCTTTCTTCAGAATTACGCTGTTTACCAGGATATGCGTTATTTCATCACACTTTCATTTGACGGTACCGATTTCCACGGATGGCAGGTTCAGCCGGGTGCTGTCACTGTGCAGGGATGTCTGAACGAGGCCCTGCAACGTCTTTTCGGAGCCTCTACGTCGTGCGTGGGGGCCGGACGTACCGATGCCGGTGTACATGCCTCGAAGATGGTGGCACATTTCGATGTGTCCCAGCCCATCGATACCGCCCAGACGGCCTATCGCCTGAACCGTATGCTTCCGCCCACGATTTATATCAGTGACATCAGCCTTGTGGAAGAGGGTATGCACGCACGTTTCAGTGCCACTTCGCGTACTTATCATTATTATGTGACCACGCGGAAGAACCCTTTCCGCCGGCTTTATGCCATGCGTCTGCCCTTCGCCCTCGACTTTGCAGAGATGAACCGTGCCGCCGAGATGCTCCTCACTGTCACCGACTTCACCAGTTTTGCCAAACTTGGCGGCGACCAGAAGACCAACATCTGCCATCTCCGTTATGCCCGTTGGTGTGAGGTGGAGGACGGTGTGTGGCGCTTTGAAATCTGTGCCGACCGTTTTCTGCGTAACATGGTCCGTGCTGTGGTAGGTACGCTTATGGAGGTTGGCCGTGGACGCATCGGTGCCGAAAACATTCTTGATGTTATTGCCGCCAAAGACCGTTGCGCTGCCGGCGAAAGCGTTCCTGCCTGCGGACTTTTCCTGGTGGATGTGGGGTATTAGGGCTCATATCCCCCCCCTGAGGACAGAGGACCTGGGCTATACAGGGCCAAAGGGTAGTGGACGCCTCCGTTCTAGAGACAGAGAATCTTTATGCAAAAAAAAGAAAGACACAGACCGTCATGGTGTGGACAGTCCGTGTCTTTTATTCTGTGATGGAGATTGTGCGGTGCGTTTGCCCGGTTGCTCGGAGCGGCAGGGAAATGCCGCAGCGTATGTCGTTATTCGAAGAGCATCCCCTTGCGCACCTCGGTTACAGCCTGTGCGCCTACGAAGCGCGAAGCAATGGCGCATCCGAAGTCTACAGCAGCTGCAGGTCCGCGTCCGGTGATGATGTGGCCGTCTTCAACCACCAGTTCCGCTACGTGCGTGGCATCAATCAGACGGTCTTCAAATCCGGGGTAGCAGGTCGCCTTTCGGCCAGCCAGGATTCCAAGGTCGCCAAGTACCATGGGGGCGGCGCAAATGGCGGCAATCAGTCCCTCACGGCCATTGTGTGCCGTCAACATATCGCGCAGGCGGTGGCATTTCAGCAGGTTTAGCGATCCCGGCATGCCGCCAGGCAGTACGAGTGCATCGCCACCGGAAGGTTCAATGTCGTTGATATGGGCATCGGCTGTCACTTCCATCTGGTGAGCACCCTTCACATTGAGGGCATCGCCAACGGCAGTCAGGGTCACTTCAAGTCCGCAACGGCGGAGTACATCCACTGTGGCGAGGGCTTCGATTTCCTCGAAACCCTGGGCAAGAAATACGTAAATCATGAGGATATCTTTGGGGTTTATCAGGGTAAAAACTTCATATGGCAGTGCCAAGGTCTATGGCTGTGTGGCAAAAATACGAAAAAAAACGGAACTTCATCCTTGTCGGCTGTAAAAACATTCTTATTTTTGCCAAATAATATGCCGTCTCCTCTGCACCTTCGACAAAGTGCGGACATCGGTTTTTCCGCATCCTGCCATTTCATGGATTGGATGTCGATTCCCATTGCATTGTATTACCAGCGTTCGAAACTCTTTTTCCCATTTTTACGTTTTCATCAGTTATGCAGTCCTCCGCAACACCCTCCATTCCGCATTCCGTTTCGGCGGTACCCACGTGCGTTGCCGTCTATGGCCATAAGTGTTCAGCCTCTACGGCCCCCTGCGCCATGCGGCTGATACGTGAGCTCCTTTCGGTTGGTATTGATGTGGAGTTTGAGGAAGAGCTTTTCCTGCATCTGCAACACGATGCGGCTTCCGATGCGGAGTTGCTCGAACGTGTGGAAGTGTTCAGCTCCTGTCCGCGGAATGCCCGTATGGCCATCAGTCTGGGTGGTGACGGCACTTTTCTGCGTACGGTTGAAAAGCTCGGCCGTCAGTGCCTGCCGGTGCTGGGCATCAACACCGGACGTCTGGGCTTTCTTGCCGATGTGGCCGCTTCAGAGATTGAGCATGCGGTGAGCCAGATTGCTTCCGGCAGCTACGAAGTGGCACAGCGCAGCCTGATCGCCTTCGAAGCTCCCGGCATCTCTTCCTCCCTCTATCCGTTTGCCCTCAATGAGGTGGCCGTATTGAAGCACGACAACTCGTCGCTTATAGAGGTGGAGACGCGCGTGGACGGACGTTTGCTGACAACCTATGTGGCCGACGGCCTTGTGGTCAGCACCCCTACCGGTTCCACTGGCTATGCCTTGTCGGCCGGCGGTCCCATCCTTTCGCCCGATAGTTCCACACTCTGCCTTGCGCCTGTGGCCCCCCACAGCCTTACGATGCGGCCGGTGGTGCTGTCGGACGATGTGGTACTGCGGTTGTGTGTAAAGAGCAGGACGGGACGTTTCCTCGTGGCCCTCGACGGACGCAGCTGCAGCATGGAAGCCGGTCAGGAAATCGTACTCCGTAAGGCCGACTATTCCGTGCAGGTGGTACGTATGCAGGACAGTGATTTTTTTCATACCTTGCGTTGTAAGATGATGTGGGGCATGGATCAGCGGTATTGATGTTCCCTCTAATACAAATGTTATAAAAGGCTGTAACAGAAATCAGTATGGCGAAGGTGCTCTCTACATCAAATGTACTTTGCTGGTTGCTTCGGAAAGCTCGGAAACACCGTTTGCAGATGGTACTCAACACCTTGTTGGGTACGATGAGCGTATGCCTTTCGCTTGCCTTTGTGTGGGGGGTGAAATGGGCTGTAGATATTGCCACCGGTGTTGTTCCAGGCCGTTTGCACATGGCGGTGGTGCTGCTTGTCACTGTGCTCTTTGCGCAGATTCTTTTTGATTTTGCCGAGCGTTGGGTGAGTGCCTTGCTCGGTGTGCGTGCCTGCAATGCCATGCGTGCCGTCACCTTCCGTCGTTTGCTTGAAGGGACTTGGCAGGGTATGCGCCGTTTCCATACCACCGACGTGGTCAACCGTGTCTCCCGCGATGCGGACACCGTTACCACATTCCTTACCGAAGGCGTCCCCACGTTCATTTCGGTATTTTTGCAGCTTATAGGCGCCTTTGTGTTCATGTATACGCTCAATTCGCGTCTTGCTGTCGTGGTCCTCTTTGTGGCTCCCTTGTTTATATTGCTCAGCAAGCTCTACATCAAACGCCTGCACAAACTCAACCACGAGGTAAAGGAGATAGAAAGCCAGGTGCTGAAATGTATTCAGGAAAGTCTGCAGCACAGCATCGTTGTCAAGACTCTTGAGCGTACAGGTTACGTGTACGACCGCCTTGTAGGTGAGCAAAGCCGACTCTCTGACAAGGTGAAGGAACGCACCGTCTACAGCAGCGTTTCCGCCACGGTGATGAGCGCCGGCTTTACGCTTGGCTACCTGGTGACTTTTGTGTGGGGAGTCTACAGCCTTCAGGCCGGTCTGATTACTTATGGTGGCCTGACAGCCTTTGTGCAGCTTGTCGGCAAAATACAGGCACCTATCCGTTCCCTTACGCGTTTCGTACCTTACTATATCAGTGCTGCCACTTCCGCTGAGCGACTTATAGAACTGGAAGATGTGGAATGTGAAAATCCTTTGGAAGACAAAGGTTTATATACTGCTACTGTTTTTGACAATGGAAGAAGTGTCCTGGCTGTTCCACAACTCGTTTTCGACCAGGTTTCCTATCGCTATGCCGATGATGAGCGTATGGTTATCGAAGGCTTCTCTCATGTGTTCCGTCCCGGTAGCGTGACGGCATTGGTAGGAGAGACAGGCGTTGGTAAGACCACCCTCATCCGTCTGATGCTTGCCCTCGTGCGACCATGTTCGGGGAGTATCATGCTCGACGGGCAGCCTGTTAGTCCGGCATCGCGACGTTTATTTTCCTATGTTCCCCAAGGCAACACCCTGCTTAGCGGCAGCATCCGTGACAATCTTCTTATGGGTAATCCTTCTGCCACTGATAAGGAATTGGCCGAGGTGCTTCGTCTTGTGGCGGCCGACTTTGTCTACGATTTCCCTCGCGGGCTTGACACCCTTTGCAGCGAACTTGGTGGCGGATTGAGCGAAGGGCAGGCGCAGCGTCTGTGTATCGCACGTGCGCTGCTTCGACCCAGTGGTATCGTCATTTTCGACGAATGCACTTCTGCGCTCGATTCCGACACGGAGCGTCGGGTGCTTGCAAATATCATTGATAGCTGTCGGCAACGTACGCTCATTTTTGTCACTCATCGTCCTGCAGTTCTTGAATTCTGTAGTGAGAAGATTTGTTTCCAAACCGATGTACAGTGCACGTCAGCAGAGTAGAAAATCCCCGTTCTGCGAATGCTGCGAAAGGAGGACAATAGGATGATAACAGAGAATTTTGTGTGGTTGCGATGAAAAATATACATGACATTTTTTGCCCGAAAATGCGGTTTTTGTGGAATATGTTGTTC
>SFJN01000013.1 GCA_004555055.1 Bacteroidales bacterium
TGTACGGTTACTCGACACTGTCGAGACAAGTCTGTTCCAAAAACCGGGCAATAAACGGAGGAACAGTTGCATAGGGTTATAGATGTTGTACCCTCCTTGTCCGGACTCTCAAGGATATTTGGCAAACACAGTTTTTTACAGATGCGCCGATTTGTGTAGGATAACATGCTTTTTCCGGCCCATTTTTGCATTTTCCGATGCATTTTTAGCACGATTCTTGACAATGGTTGCTCGTTTTTGGCAAGGGAAAAAGAAATCCACGCACTCCTGCGCCTTCCCAAATGCGGGAGGGCCTTGGAGTGCGTGGATCTTTATGTGCGGATATCGGTGGTCAGGTGTCCCAATCAGATTTCATGTGTATGACGGGATGCTGCCGACCTTATTCCTCCTCTTCGTTGACGGGGCATACGAGTTTGTAGCCTTGTCCGTGGATGTTGATGATTTCCACATCGGGGTCGTCCTTTAGGAAACTGCGAAGTTTGGCGATGTAGACGTCCATGGAACGGGCTTTGAACTGTCCTTCTTCCACCCAGATGGTGCTTAGGGCGTAGTCGCGCTGCAGGATGTCGTTGGCATTCTTGCAGAGGAGGGCCAACAGTCCGTTTTCCTTGGTGGTGAGCTTGCGCGAGCCGTTGGGACCGGCAAGGACCTGCTTCATACTGTCGAAGGAGTAGCGTCCGATGGTGAAATTCGTCTTGTCGCGTGTGCGCTTTACCGATGTGCGTCGCAGGATAGCCTCGATGCGCAGGGTGAGTTCCTCCATCGAGAAGGGTTTGGTGATATAGTCGTCGGCACCCATCTTGAAACCTTCGAGAATGTCGTCGCGAAGGTTTTTGGCAGTGAGGAAGATAATGGGTGTTTCGGTATCGTTGGCGCGGATTTCGCGTGCCAATGTGAATCCGTCCTTTTTGGGCATCATCACGTCGAGGATGCACAGGCTGTAGTTGCCGCTGCGGAAAGCCAGCAATCCGGCTTCGCCATCGGGGCAGAGTGTGGCTTCATAGCCTTTGGCCTGAAGGTATTCGCGAAGGAGCATGCCGAGGTTTTCGTCGTCTTCGCAAAGCAGGATTTTGTAGGTGTCAGACATAATTTCGGGATTTTTGGAGGCCGCTTCAAAAGGGTTGCTGTTGAAGGTGCCGTATGCGGTGATTTTTTTTGTTTTTTGTGGAGGATATCCGTGTCTTTGAGGAATTTCTATGGAATCATTTGGCTCTGCCTTAATGTTCCACAGCATCCATCAGAGGTAGGGAAATAATGAAGGTAGTACCTTGTCCGAACACGCTTTCAGCGTGGATGCTTCCGCGGTGGCCCTGTACGACGGAACTGACGTATGCCAGTCCGAGTCCGAAGCCTTTGACATCATGGCGGTTGCCGGTGGAGACGCGGTAGAAGCGGTCGAAAATGCGTTTGAGGTCGTCCTTGCGGATACCGATGCCGTTGTCGGTAATGTAGATTTTTAGGTAGCGGCCTTCGTTGGCGGTGCGGATGTCCACATGGAGCGGTTCGCTGTTTTCAAAACCGAGGCTGGGCGACTTGCAGTATTTGAGTGCGTTGTCGAGGAGGTTGAAGATGACATTGGTGAAGTGCATCTTGTCGGCACAGATGATGGGGTCTTCCGCCTCGAGGTGGGTGGAGATGGTGCCACCGACGTTTTGCACCTTAAGGGTGAAGGTATGTGCCACATCTTCGATGATGCTGTTTGCATCGAGCTCGTCCATCTTGAATGTGGCGGCTTTTCCACGTTCGAAGAGGCTGGTCTGTAGCACCTTGTCTACCTGAAAACGCAGGCGTCGGCTTTCGTCGCTGATGATGCGTGCAAGTTTCTTCAGCATCACTTCGTTCTTGCTTACCACCGGATCTGAAAGCATCTGTGCAGCCAGGGAAATGCTTGATATAGGAGTCTTGAACTCATGCGTCATGTTGTTCACGAAGTCGGTCTTCATTTCTGTCAGACGTTTCTGCCGGAAAATGATGTAGATGCTGTAGATGAAGACGGCAAGCAGAATGAAGGTGAACACCAGTGCAGGAATAAGCAGGCGGGCTGTGGCAAAGACGTATGTCTTGCTGTTGGTGAAGTGTACGTAGATGATGCCTTGCCCGCTGGGCGGATCGGAAGGGAACAGCACTTGGCTGTAGATGGTGGCGTGTCCGGGGTCTTCGTACTCGCTACAACGGTAGAGCTCGCGTCCGTCGTAGGTTGTTACCCGGAAGTGGTATTTCGAATCGATATGGTGACGCTGGAGGAGTTGCTGTATCGAACGGTCAAGCTCCTCGTAGTTTACGCGTCCGTCAATGGAGCGGAATAGCGGTTTGTAGCCGATGGTATACACCACTTCGGTGAGTATGTCCTTTTGATGCAACACCCGCTGACGGAGTTTCTCATGGCGCAACTGTTGGTCGTTCTGGCGTTTCAGACTGGGGTTCGAGTCAATGTCGTAGTTTTTCCCCTTTGCGTTCTTAATCTTCTGTATGGAATCACTGATGGCCTGCAGTTCAGCCTGTGCGCGTTTTTTCAGTTTGTCGTCCGAGGCTTCGATTTCGCGTTCCACCGTGGCTCGAGTCTCGTTCATCTCCAGGTTGTACGCCACACGTGCCAACACTCTTCCGACGGCACCGTCAAACTGTGCCTGACGGGCCTCAACCACCTCATCAAAATAGCGCATTTGCGTGTAGATGAGTCCGGTAAATGTCAGCGCCATGATGCAGGCGATGGTCCATATCGTTCTTTTTTTCATGAGGCAAATTTACGTTTTATGATATTGTGTATTCTTACGGAAAGGACGTTATTTTTGGCTTTTCTCGTTTAATTTTCAAAAAATCCCTTTTGTAGTTGCGAAATCGTCAACTTCGCCTTTTTGTGGAAACAGTGCGGAATGTGGTTTCTTCTTGCAGTATGGCAACCCCTTCGGCAGCATGAGCTCCTTGTAAGGATGCAGGACGTTATGCTGCAAAGGAAACCTGTATAAACAAAGCATAAGTGGGTGAAAGATTGCGTAAAAAAAGAAAAAAATGGTTGAAATGCCGGAAAATGTGAAAGAAAATGGTATTTTTGCAAACCGTTCCATTCCGTTTTATCCGTTGATCTCGGTATAATCCCTTAATTTCTCTAAGAATTTTTATGTTCACATCATCTTATAAGCGTGCCCTGTTCGGTTTCTTTGTCTTTTTCTTCGGTCTCAGCGTGATGGGGCAAAGCGTAGCCCTTTATTCCAAAGACGGTGGCCGGTTTGACTATCCTACAGCTGAAATCGACAGCATTGTCTTCACCGAGCGTCAGTCTTTGCCGCTGACAAAGCCAGACTATGTAGAGGCTGTGGACTTGGGGCTGAGTGTGCGTTGGGCTAATTGCAATGTTGGTGCCACCAAGCCTACGGAATCCGGTGCGTTCTTTGCCTGGGGCGAAACATCGGAGAAGGAAATCTACGATTGGGATTCCTATGTGGATTCAGACTGCACAGCACTTCGTTCGAGCATCAGCGGTACGATGAACGATGCCGCCTATGTGGCATGGGGTGACCAGTGGCGTTTGCCTTCGCTTGTCGAAATGCAGGAACTTTGCGACCGCTGTACGTGGACGTGGTGCGATGAGGACGGTGTGACAGGATGCCGTGTTACGGGTCCGAGTGGAGCCTCCATTTTCCTTCCTGCAGCCGGTGTGCGGCAGGGTGGAACAGGCTATCTTTCTAACTCCTATGGCAGTTATCTTTCTGGTAATGCCGATGCGACGAACTGTTACTATGCGCGTTCGCTGGTGTTTTACAAGGACGCCTCGCATTGGATTGATACCAGTCTGCGCGACTATGGTCAGGTGGCACGTGCCGTCTGCCGTTGAAGGTGCTCGGTGTTGCAGGATTCGTTTTCATATCCTGTTTCTGTTCTTCTTGTTCTTATTCCGAACGTTCGGGAATACCCTTGATGTAAAGCATCCGCCCCGGAAATCCAACGTTTCCGGGGCGGATGCTTATTGATGTGTCAGTCTTCCTTTTAGGATGACTGTGGTTTATTGTACTGAGCCGGCCTCTGCAGCAGCTTTGTTTCTGACAGGGTTTGCATACATCATCAGCATGCAGTCGCTAAGGAATTTTTCGTCCTTGTTGGGGATGTCAATTTTTGCAAGCTGGCCTTTGAGATATTCCTTGAAGGTTTTCTCGTCCTCTGCGGTATAGTGGCTCTCATACTTTCGGGTTCCCTCGAGCATGTCGGCAGCGATGTAGTTTCCGGGGAACAGCGTGTATCCGCGGTGGATTTCACGGTCCATGCGCGCTGCAACCTCTTCGTAAAAGTATCCGTTGGGGATGTCTTCAAGTTCATCGAGCCATGTGTTGATGCACGGTGCGCATTCGTAGCGCACACGTCCCTTGAATCCCATGATGCCGGTCTTCATGTTTTCCAGGTCGTCCTTGCGGCTTTTCCTGTATTTCGGGTCGTCACGCTTGAGTTGGAACTCCTTGGCCTTGAGGTAATCGCAGGGGTCGTATTCGTAGCTGATGGTAAGGGGTACGATGTTCAGCGGTTTCAGACACTCTATGAATGTGCCTTCTCCGCCCATGGCCAGCATCTTCAATACTGAAGGTTGCGTATGGTCGCTACTGTCCTTGGCACGCCCTTCGCGCTGTGCAATCCAGATGTTCTCGCGTTTTTCGTCCACGGCAAAATGGATGTATTCGCTCATCAGCTTACTGCTTTTGTACATTTCGCGTGGTGTGAGGCTGCGTCGTACGATGAATGCCTTGTTCAGTCGTACCAGTTTCTCAATCCAGGGGTAGATGAGCAGATTGTCACCGATGGCGATTTCTACTGTTGTCTCGAAGCCCTTGCCTATCAGCAGCACATCGAGCAGGGCACTGTCGAGTACGATGTCGCGGTGGTTGCTGATGAAGGTGTAGCGTCCTTTTCTGTCGGGCAATGGATGTCCGGAAAGGGTGATGTCTGTCATGCTGCGTCGGATGACGGATTCCACGATGGGACGCATGAACTTCAACTGGAAGTCGAGTAGGGTCTTCACTCCGCTCATCCGGAACGCCAGTTTCAGCATTCCTCGCCGTGCAAATTTCGGTAGCCAGGGCACGTATCCACGGATAAGGCGTGCGAACTGGCGGTCGTCTACCAATTCGTTGAAAGCCTGTTTCACCTCTTCGTCGCAGTAGGGACGGATAGGGTCGAATTTTGCTGGTATCTTCATGGTTTCAAGGTGTTTGTCGTGAATGTATACAAGGCGTGTCCGGCACGGTTTCCGGTCAGTCTTACAAGCGTCCTTCTATGATTTCGCTCAGGACATCCTTGATGTCGAATTCCGATGCCCGGACCTGCTGGGGGATGAAACTGGCGGGAGTCATCCCCGGTGTGGTGTTTATTTCCAGGAGGTTAATCTGTTCGCTGCCGGACTCGCCCGAAAGGATGTAGTCGATGCGGATGATGCCGTAGCATCCAAGCAGGTCGTAGATATGGCATGTAAGTTCACTCACCCGTTCTGCCGTTTCAGGGGCAATGCGTGCGGGGGTGATCTCGTCGCTTTTGCCTTCATATTTGGCCTCGTAGTCAAAGAATTCGACGTTCTTCACCACCACTTCGGTGATGGGGAATGTGGTCGGTTTTCCATTGCTGCGTCGGAAGCATCCGCAGGTAATCTCCGTTCCCGTAATCAGGCGTTCCACCATCACCTCGTCACTTTCCTTCATTGCCTTTTCGATGGCCGGTGTCAGTTGGTCGGCGGTCTTTACCTTGGTCACTCCGAAGCTCGAGCCTCCGGCATTTGGCTTGACGAAACAGGGAAGTCCGATGCGGTCGATGATTTCCTCATCGGCCATACGCTTCATGCCGTGTCGTACGAGGATGCTGTCGGAAATGTGGATTTCGGGGAAGGAGCGGAGGAAGTTGTTCAAGGCATATTTGTTGAAGGTCAGCGCCTCTACCAGCACTCCGCTGGTGCTGTATGGGATGCCGATGATGTCGAAGTAGCCCTGCAATATGCCGTTTTCGCCCGGTGTACCGTGGATGGTGATATAGGCGAAGTCGAAGAACTGGCGTTCGTCGTTGCAGGTATAGCTGAAGTCGTTGTGGTCGATGGCTATCCGTGTGGCTCCCTCATCATCGGGAAGGTAATAGGGCGTGTTGTCTGGACCCACGATGGCATGCATGTCGTGTCCTTTCTGTTCCACGATGTAGCAATCGTATTTCTCTTTGTCCATGAAGGACAGGATACCGCCTGCACTGCGCAGGCTCACATCGTGCTCGGAGCTGTCTCCTCCGGCAACGATGGCAATCTTCTTTTTCATGCTTTGCGTCAATGTATGCTGTGACGGCGTCTTTTACGGAGTGCCGTCTTTTGGAGTTGATTCCTTGCAAGTGTCTTCCAGGGCTGTACCATGGGGGACGAAGGGAATGTGCTTCTCCGGTTGCTGCATAGCGTACCGGAAGTAAGAGGTTATTTGCGTTGTGCCCCCGCCACGTATGTCCGCCATTTGTCGATGAGTGCCTGCATGTCGTCGGCAATGGGGGAGTCGAAGTCCATTTCCTTGCCGGTTTTCGGATGCTGGAATCCCAAAGTCTTGGCGTGTAGCGCCTGCCGTGGGCAAAGGGCCATACAGTTGTGTATGAAACTGTTGTAGGTGGAGCTCCTCGTTCCCCACAGAATTTGGTCGCCCCCGTAGCGTTCATCGGCAAAGAGAGGGTGCCCGATGTGGCGCATATGTGCCCTGATTTGGTGGGTGCGTCCGGTTTCGAGAACGCATTCTACGAGTGTAACGTATCCGAAGCGTTCCAATACGCGGTAATGTGTGACGGCGGGTTTTCCGATTTCGCTGTCCGGTGGGAAGACCGCCATCTGTAGTCTGTCGTGTGGATTTCGTCCGATGTTGCCCTCAATTCGTCCGGAGTCCTGCTGTACGTTGCCCCAAACCAAGGCATTGTAGCGTCGGCGTGTGGTCTTGTTGAAGAATTGTGCGCAGAGTTTGGTCTTGGCGTCCGGGGTTTTGGCAATCACCAGCAGTCCGCTGGTATCCTTGTCGATGCGGTGTACGAGGCCCACGGTAGGGTCATTGGGGTCATATCCGGGATTGTCGCGCAGGTGCCATGCAATGGCGTTGACCAATGTGCCATGGTAGTTGCCGCATCCAGGGTGCACCACCATTCCCGCCGGTTTGTTGATTACCATCACCTCGTTGTCCTCATATATAATGTTAAGGGGAATTTCCTCTGCAGTGATGGTGGTATCATGTTTCGGGCGGTCCAACATCAGGGTGATGACATCGCCGGGTTTCACGCGGTAGTTGGCCTTTACCGGACGGCCGTTGGCGAAGATGCATCCGGCATCTGCCGCTGTCTGTACGCGGTTTCGCGACGTGTCGTGGATGAGATTGATGATGAATTTGTCTACGCGAAGCAGCTGTTGTCCTTTGTCGGCTACCAGCCGCCAGTGTTCGTAGAGGCCGTCAGCGCTTTCTTCATCGTCATCGATTTCTGTATAAGGTGTTTCCGGGAGTTTTTCCAGGGTGTCGTCCATTCGGATATCAGGGTTAGGTGTATCGGGTCATTCTTCTTCGAAGAGTTCGGCTTCGCGTTCCAGGGCCCATGCCAGTGAGTCGTCTCCGGTATAGTAGTCTTCGGTCTTACCGTTGCCCACAACCAGGGTGATGGGACTTTCAATGCTTATTCTCTCGCCGAAATGCACTTCGCGGCCCAACACTTCGGCCCGCATGACAAGGTCGAGGTCACCGTCGATACGCTTTACGGCTCCCATTTTGAAACCGATGGCTTTGAGCTTCATGGTAGCCTCGCGGAGTGAGCCGTCCACTATGTTGGGGAATGGAATGGTGCGGGCCTTTGCCGAGTTGACGGTGAGCTGTATGAGGCGGTTTGTCTTGACAGGAGTTCCTGGGGCTATGCGCTGTTCGAGAATGATGTCAGCGGCACAGCTTGTGACATGTCCGGTGTCTGTTATCTCTGCACGCAGGCCCAGGCTCTCGAGTTTCCGCTGGGCCACTTCGCTACGCTGGCCTACCACGTTCGGTACGCTGATGGTTTCGCCGTGGTGGGTGTAGAACCCGAGGTAGATTAGAACGCCCACCACAAGTGCTATGGCTGTGAGGGCCATGGCCAGAAGGTTGCCCCATATGATGCGGCTGGATATTTTCTGGAAGAATTCTTTGAATGTCATCCTTTTTTCGGGTGATGGTGAATCTTTTGCTGTGCTGTTTCCTGATTCGGCAAATTTAAGTGATTCTCGTGAAAATGCAAAATAATATATGCGAAATATTTGTGCATTCTGTATGCCACACGCTGTAATGTGTCCGGTGGTGGTGGCAGTGTGGGGAATGTGTGTCCGTCCGTCTGTCCGTGGCTGGTGTGGGCAGATATCAAAAAAGACGGGGTATCTCCATTTGCGGAGACACCCCGTAGACGTTCTTTCTTCTTTTACTTCTTGCCGTGTACTTCGTCAGATACGGTAAGCTTCTTGCGGCCCTTTGCGCGACGGGCAGCGAGAACGCGACGACCATTGGCGGTCTGCATGCGCTGACGGAAACCGTGCTTGTTGTTGCGCTTGCGGTTGTGCGGTTGGAATGTTCTTTTCATTTTTTATATCGATATAATTTTATTGTATTCTGCAAAATGCTCACGCATTCTTAGTGCATTCGGATGGCAAAGTTATGAACAAAACCTCTATCGGCAAAGGTTTCGGCCCATTTTTTTGACTTTCACCTTTGCTGTCAATCGTTTTTTGCAATGCCCGACCTGCATTTCTATTTTTTATGGACTCGCTGCATGTGATGCGTGCCGGTCTGTTTGCCGTAGGTTTTTCCTGTATGTTATTTCGCTCCTGCCTTGAATCGCTTTGCCTGTTCTGCAATGAGGTCGGCATCATCGAAGTAGTTGATTTTCATGGCACGGCGTACTTCGTCAAGGGTTTGTGCCGCCACGGCGCGTGCATCTTCTGTGCCGCGGCGCAGGATGTCGTAAACGGCAGGGATGTCCTTTTCCCATTCTGCACGGCGTTGGCGGATGGGTTCAAGGCGTGCGTTCAGGATATTGTAGAGGAGTTTCTTGCAGGTGCCGTCGCCCAGGCCGCCGCGGGTGTAGTGCGCTTTCAGCTCGTCGAGACAGGCGTATTCGGGGAGGAAGAGGCTGAAGTCCTCGTCGGTGGAGAAGGCGTCGAGATAGGTGAATACGGTGTTGCCCTCAAGGTGTCCCGGCTGTTCGATGTGGATGTGCTCAGGGTCGGTGAACATGGAGTTCACCTTCTTTTTCAGTTCTTTGGCAGAATCGCTGAGGTAGATGCAGTTGCCAAGGCTTTTCGACATTTTTGCCTTGCCGTCGGTTCCCGGAAGGCGGCAGCATACGGCGTTGTTGGGAAGCATGATCTGCGGTTCCACAAGGGTAGGGCCGTAGATGTTGTTGAAACGGCGTACAATTTCCGTGGCCTGCTCAATCATGGGCTGCTGGTCTTCTCCTACAGGCACGGTGGTAGCCTTGAAGGCTGTGATGTCGGCTGCCTGGCTGATGGGGTAGGTGAAGAATCCTACGGGAATGCTCTCGCCGGCAAATCCGCGCATCTTGATTTCCGTCTTGACGGTAGGGTTGCGTTGCAGGCGGCTGACGCTCACGAGGTCCATGAAGTAGAACGAAAGTTCGCAGAGTTCGGGAATCTGGCTCTGGATGAACAGGGTCACCTTTTCGGGGTCGAGGCCGGCCGAAAGGTAGTCAAGAGCTACTTCTATGACATTCTGGCGCACCTTTTCGGGATTGTCGATGTTGTCGGTCAGTGCCTGTGCATCGGCGATGAAAACGAACATCTTCTTGTAGTCGCCTTCGTTCTGTAGTTCCACGCGGCGGCGGAGGCTGCCGACGTAGTGCCCTAGGTGGAGGCGGCCTGTCGGACGGTCGCCGGTGAGGATAATCTTTTCGGATGCCATTATGGTTGCTTGCTGTATGTTGGAGGTTAGTGTTCTTGGACCCGATGGGCCGCACTTGAGGCGCAAATTTACGAAGTCTTTTGCAGTTGGCAAAACTTATACTTCTATTTCAAGGCCATCGTAAGCGAAATGCATGTTTTCTGGCAACGTGACTTCCGATTCCTTCTGCAGTCCTGCTCCATGGCTCATGTGGATGAAATAGGTTTGCTGTGCTGCTGTGCTTTGTGCAAAGGCGATGGCTTCGTCCAGGCTCTGGTGGGTAGGGTGTGGAAGATGCCGCAGCGCATTGACGACGAGCGTCTTTATGCCCCTTAATTTTTCCCGCTCTTCCCCGTCGATGGCCGACATGTCGGTGATGTATGCCAGATTCCCGATGCGGAATCCCAGGATGGGCAGGTGTCCGTGCCATACTTTCAGCGGTACGGTGTGGAGGTTGCCGATGTCGAAGGGCTCGGCATCGTGTATTTCGTGCATTGTCAGGTGCGGCGAACCGGGATAGGGATGTTCCGAGAAACAGTAGAAGAGGTTTTTGCGTATGCTTTTCGCCACATCGGGGGCGGCACAGACCTTTACACTCTGCAGTGCCGAGAAAGGCCGCAGATCGTCGAGTCCGCCCACATGGTCGTAATGCTCGTGGGTGATGAGCACCGCATCGATGAGTGGCAGCCGGTAATGGTAAGGACGTGCACCGGCTTCCGCCGATTCCCTGATGTCGCGGCGGATGTAGGGCAGGCTGTTCCCGGGAGCATCTATGGGATGTTCCTCTACAAAACGCAGCATCTGATGCCTGAAGTCCGGACCGCAGTCGATGAGTATCAGCCGGTGGTCGTCGGTTTCGATGAGTGCAGAGGTGCGCAGTCTGCGGTCGCGCGCGTCATTCGAGCGGCATACGGCACAGTCGCAGCCAATCTGGGGCACGCCTGATGAGGTGCCCGTACCGAGAAAATAGAGTTTCATGGGTGCAAAATTACGAAAATATAGCGTGATTTCCGATGTGTAAAAGTCAGAAAACAACGGAGGAATGGTCTGTGCCTAAAGGAATCCCCTGCCATATGTGCCATGGTTGTTGGCATGCGCCTTTTTCAATTCCGTTTTCTGTGTTTCTGCTTTCACCGACGCCGCAGTGCAGGAAAAACCTGCAGATGGTTGCCAAAGCAGCAGCCTTTTCCCTGCTTCCCCCTTCCTTTTTCGATTGTTTCTTGTTTTTTTGCGATGTTTGGTGTATTTTTGCTCTTGACCCTTTGAAAAGCATATTTTGCGGAAGAAAAGCAAAAACATCATATTATATTTCTTTTTATGAAAAACATGTACAGAGCCATGGGCCTGGTGGCCCTCTTTGCAGCTGTCACGCCTGCCGGGTTTGCCCAGTATGTGCCGTCGCATCCGAAGTATGTGACGTACATCGACGATGACAAGTCGTTCTATCAGTATTTCCCCACATGGGAACCCGGCGACAAACTGTCAGCCGACGAGAATTTCTTCATTTCCCGCGTCAAGATCAAGGACCGTTTCGTAAACCGCAATACTCAGGTGGTTCCCAACGACGAGCGCAACAACCAGCGCAAGTTCAGCCTCTGCACGCCGATGGGCATCTCCGACACTTACTGGCAGACCCTCCCACGCTATGTGATGGACGGCGACAACTTCTCCATGTGGTCGTATCTCGACAGCCAGGGCGGTTGGTCGCAGTCGTGGATCCGTACCGTAGGTGCCTACAGCGATGTCTGTCACAAGAACGGTGTGGCCAACAGTGGCGGTGTCATCTTTTTCGATTCGTGGGGCGGTGACAACACCATTCCGCAGGCTACGGTCGATGTGCTTGTGGAAAAGAATCCCGACGGAAGTTTCAAGTATCTTGAAAAGTTCATCAAGTTCATCCGCTATTATGGTGTCGACGGTGTGACCTTCAACCCCGAAGGCTACATTGCCCATGCCGACCTGCTCCAGGACTTCCTGGCGGCTGTCATCGAAGAGGCTCCGAAGTACGACTGGCAGTTCCATGTTTATTGGTATGGTGCCAACTCCAACAACGGATACCTGAACCTCAGTTCCGTGCTGAACTCCGGAAACTCCAACTGGTTCATCAAGAACGGCAAGACGGTGACCGACGTCTATTTCCTCAACTATGATTGGTCGAGCTACATCAACACCTCCATCCAGACGGCCGAAAGTCTCCGCAAGGGCAGTACGAACAACCTCTATGCCGGTTTCGACATTCAGGGCAACTGGCTCGCCCGTGGCAACTGGTCGCGCATCAAGAATACGGACATTTCCATCATCTTCTGGGGAAACCACACCACGGACATGATTTATCAGAATTCCACGGAATTCGGATCGACGGACGAGGCCGTACAGAAGTGCTACCTGCAGAAGCAGGAGGAAGTGTTCTCCGGCGGTAACCGCAATCCCGCTGCCACCCCCGACCTTGTAGCAGGCGGAGTGCAGCAGTCCTCATCGGCCGCCATGAAGAAGTTCCATGGCATTGCCGCCCTGATGCCTGCCCGTTCCTCGTTGCAGGAACTGCCGTTCATCACCCGTTTCTCGCTCGGCAACGGCAAGGTGTTCCGCAATGAGGGCGAGGTGACCTTCCACAATAAGTGGTACAGCCTCTCTTCGCAGGACTATCTGCCTACGTGGCGCTGGTGGATTACCGACCATTCCGGCAACGTTCCCGCCGATGCCGTCACCTGCGGGTTCACCTTCGACGATTCGTGGTATGCCGGTTCCTGTATGGAAGTGAAGGGTGCAACGAAGGCCTCCGACCTACGCCTTTTCAAGACAAACTTCAATGTGAAGGGTAGCGACGAGTTGCGCTTCGTATACAAGCTCAACGGCAAGGACGGTGCCTCGCATGCACGCCTGTTCTGGTCGTTCGTAGGTTCCGAGCAGGAATTCCATTATGCCCAGCTTCCCGGTGCCGAAAGCGGCACATGGCACACCTTCTCCACCACTGCCGGAGCGGCAGGTATGGAGGGCAACGTAGCGCTGATAGGCATTTCGTTCGACGATACCCCTGCCGACTATCATATGCTGCTGGGTGAATTCGCCATCGTCCCCGACAAGGCCTATACGCCCGTCAAGCCCACCGTCAGCAGTACGGAATTCCTGGAACGTACCTACAACTCTGTTTCCTATAAGATTATCTGGGACAGCAAGCCCCTTCAGGCAAAGTCCGACGCTTCGCTGCCCGTCTATAACGAGGATGTCGACACCTGGTACTTCGAGGTCTACAGCCAGGCTGAAGGCGGTGAGCCCAAGCTCGACGGTGTCACCACCTCATGGGCCCACTATGTGGTAGGCGCATTCTCCGACCCCGAGGTCAGGAACTACCGCTTCGGCGTGCGTGCAGTTTCACCCGACGGTACTACTGCTTCGGAGATTGCCTGGGGCGACTGGCAGACCATCGAGGCCACTATGGTCGAAGGCATCAGCATCGACCGTCCTGTGGTAAAGAGTGGCGAAACCTTTACGGTGGGGTATGACGACCCCCTGCATTCCGAGGCCAAGGAGTGGAAGATTGTGGATCCCGCCAGCGGAAAGGCCATGTTCACCCAGCAGGGGGGCAACGGCTTTACCACCTCCATTGCCGAACTTGGCACCTACGATGTGGTGCTTACCGATGCTTCCGGCAAGCGTAGCAGCTACAGAGGCTTCGTGCAGATTTCGCCCGATGCCACCGGAGCCCTTCCTGTTGTCAACGATTTCACCGCGGCTTCCCTTGTCCTCACCGACGAGAAGCCTGCCACTACGGTCAACTTCGACGTCCGTTTGGGCGAAGGTTCCGTCTCCCATGCCCTGAAGATGGAGGACGCCAACCAGTTCCGCATTCCCAAGGAGGCCTTACCCAAGTCGCAGCGCGTATATTCCATCGGCTTTTGGGTGAAGCCCGACATGTTTGCCCACTCCAAGTACGGCACGAACCTCATCAACAAGCGCAACGTGGACCGTGCATGGCCGCACAACAACTGGGGAGCGTTCTGGGTTATCGTATGGCCGGAATGGGCCGACAAAAATGGCTATCAGTGCCTGGATGCCAACGTCATCTCCTACACCATGTATCAAAGCTCGAACGGCAATTTCGCCGGAAACAGCAATATCCACGAAACTCCCTTCACCACCTGTACCACCGACTACCGTCTGGGGGCATCAGAGACCTACGCCCTTAACCCCGGCACCTGGACCCATGTGATGATTTCATACGATGGCAGCAAGCAGAAGATCTTCTTCAACGGCAAGAAAGTCTGCGAAACCACCACGAGGTTTGTAGAATACGATGAGTCGCCCGTCTACATCGGCGGTTCCAACGTTTACCATGCCGGCATCAACGGTTGCATCGACGATGTGCAGGTATGGCACAAGGCCCTTACCGAGGACGAGGTGAAGGTGGCCATGATGGGTTACGAAGGCAAGACCGTGCCAGCAGAACTGAAGGCATACTACACTTTTGAGGAGTCGCAGGCCGATGGCAGCTTTGCCAATCTCGGTTCTGGCGGTGCCGCCCTTACAGGTGCCTACGTGCAGCTTGTTGGTGCTGCCGGCGAGTCGACTATGGGAACCACCGAGGTGATTCTCCAGCCCGATACCGAAGCCCTCGGCAATCCCACCCTCCCCGGTTCCCTCCCCATCACCACCAGTGCCGAGCTCGTCGCTCCCGGTCTTGAGACTGCTGTAAACGGCAACCAGGGCACCTTGCGTGCGAATGCCGCCACCGAGGCCGGTCAGCACGATGTCACACTCACTCTTACCAACATGTGGGGCAAGGCGTCGCTCACCAAACCCGGATACATCACCTACGACGATGCTGTAGGTATCCGCCAGGTTGAAACCTCCGACGAAAATGCCGATGCCGACGCTCCGATCTACAATGTGGCCGGTCAGCGCGTCAGCCAAACTACTCATGGTGTCTACATCATCGGCGGAAAGCGTGTGGTGAAATAACATGCTGGATTATGCATCCAGCATGGCTTTGGCCATAGCAGGATAAAGTGCAAAAAGGGCCCCTGCCGACGCATGGTTTTCCATGTGTTGGCAGGGGCTCATTTTTTATTTGTCTTCTCCTTGTTTTTGTCTTGCAGGCCTTTGCGGCATTTGCCGCGCGTTCCGTGTGGGGGTTTGAATGCGGAGTACGCGTATTCCGATGCTCGATTTGATGCCTTGGAGGTATGCGTCAAGCGGTCGCGTGTCGGCAATGACCTTGCCTTTGGCCGATGAGGCATGGAGCATATGCAGCTTTCCGTCGTCGCCCCAGAATGCCAGTCCCTGATGGCTGTAGTCGAGACCGTCCATCGTGGTGACGATGCAGATGATGTCCCCGTCGTGGATGTCTTGCAGTTCTGATTTCGGAAGTCCGCACGCCTCCTGTGGCAGATAGGCAAACGTCTGTCCGGTCTGTTGTGCCTCGAGCGCGGCTATGCGGCGTACGTCGTCGGCATTCTTCAGACCAGGATATTTTGTGGCGTGACGGCTCATGTAGTGAATGTCCGTGCGCCGCATCTTTGTGAGTTTTGCGGGAAGTTGCACCTCCACGATGTTGTCCCGTCGTTTGTGGTCGTCAATCCAGAATGAAAGATAGTGCAGGCGCGAAAGATAGCCGTTGCAGTGCCCGTTGCGGTATCTGATGCTTTTAAGGGCACGGCAGAAGGCTTCCCAAGGGCGGTACGTAGGGGAGTGTGCATCCTGTGGTTTTCGGGCAATGCTGTCATTGTCCGCATGTTGCGGTCCGTTACGCAGGGGTGTCCGTTGCATCTGTCCGAGTTGTCTTCGGGCCATGGCGAGTGCCGATGCGGTTTCTACCAGTGTAGCACAGTCCAGACCTCGGAGATTCACCACCAGGTGTTCGTCGCCGCGTTCCAGGGTGTGTGCCACGTAGGGCCGTCCGCAAAGGCGGCGGGCAAAGTCGAGCGGACTTTGCAGGGAACTTTCGGCAAGCAGTTGCACCACCTCGAGCGAGTCCTTGGCATTGTATTCCACAAGTGGCCTTGAATTCTGCGCCGACAGTGTGGCAAGATGGGCGATAAAGAGGAGTAGAATCAGAGGTATGCGTACCATTTTCTTTGAATGGGGATAATTCTTTTTTCGGATGTCGTGAAATGCTGACACCGGCGACTGCACTGCAAAGCAATATGTTTTTGCAGCACGGTCGCCGGTGTCGGGCGTAAATTATGGAGAATTATTGTATGCAGCCTTATCCGATAAGTTCCACGCTACGCTTTACGAATCGGCTGAGGGCTTCGCCCTTGAGCAGGCCGTTCTGCAGCAGTGCAAGGTCGATGAGCTGGGGAACGATGTGGTTCGTCTTGGCATATTCGCGGAGCACATTGTCGCGTTCGCCTTCCTGCTTGGTGATGTCCTCGCGCACCTGCTTCAGTCCGTTCTTCTCCTCTTCGCTGAGGTCTTCGGGCTTCACGTCCTTCTGTGCGGCAGTCATGGCATCGCGTTGTGCGCGGAGATTCTTGAGTTCGGCATCAATGGGGGCAAGTTTCTCTGCAAGCTGCTGCTCGAGGTCGGTGTTCACGCCCTTGACGAGGCGGTGGTCGGTATTGAGCACGAGGGTGTAGGCATCGGGCATTTCACCGTAGAAGCTCATACCCTGCTGCAGACGGGCCATTTCCTTGTAGCGGCGCATATATTCGCTTTGGGTAATGACCACGGGGCTGCCGTCCTCGCCCATTGCCGAGGCCTCGACGTGGAACTCTGTCTTCTCCACCTGAGGCATGACAGCCTGGAAGACGGTGGAGAGGTTGTGCTTGGTTTCGGCATCCACCTCCTGCTTGCCGGCGTCGTCCTTCTGGATGAGGTTGTCGATGGTGTCGCCGTCCACACGGAGGAAGCGTACGTTCTTGTAGCCGCGTTCCGTCTTTTCGCCTTCTTTCTTGTCATCGGTGCTCTCGTTGGCGCCCCATTTCTGCTCAAGGGTGCTAACAAGGGGAGCGTCGAGCTGGCCGTCGAGGAGGAGCACGTTGTAGCCTTTTGCGCGTGCAGCTTCGATGTAGCTCCACTGGGTCTCGCGGTCGTTGCTGTAGAGGCATACGAGGTCACCGTGCTTGTCGGTCTGGTTTTCCTTGACGGCAGCCTGGTATTCCTCGTAGGTGTAGCATTTGCCGTCGATGTCGCGGAGCAGGGCAAACTGTTTGGCCTTGTCGTAGAAGTCGGGCTCGCTGAGGATACCGTAGTGGATGAAGAGTTTGAGGTCGTCCCACTTCTTCTCGAAGTTTTCGCGGTCCTCGCGGAAGATGGCCTTCAGGCGGTCAGCCACCTTCTTGGTGATGTACTGCGAAATCTTCTTGACGTTGCGGTCGCTCTGCAGGTAGGAGCGGCTGACGTTGAGGGGAATGTCCGGACTGTCGATGACGCCGTGGAGCAGGGTGAGGAAGTCGGGGACAATGTTCTCTACGCTGTCGGTGACGAACACCTGGTTGCAGAAGAGTTGGATCTTGTTGCGGTGAATGTCGATGTTGCTCTTGATTTTCGGGAAGTAGAGCACGCCGGTGAGGTGGAAGGGGTAATCGACATTCAGATGGATCCAGAAGAGAGGATCGTCCTGCATGGGGTAGAGGTCGCGGTAGAATGCCTCGTAATCCTCGTCCTTCAGGGTCGAGGGCTGTTTCGTCCAAAGGGGCTCGGTGACGTTGATGATGTTCGGTTCGTCGGTCTCCTGCTGGCTGCCGTCCTTCCATTCGGTCTTCTTGCCGAAGGCGATGGGTACGGGGAGGAACTTGCAGTACTTCTTCAGCAGTTCTTCGATGCGGTATTTCTCGAGGAACTCCTTGCAGTCGTCGTCAATATGGAGCACGATGTCCGTACCGCGCTCTGCCTTGTCAGCCTCCTCGAGGGTGAATTCGGGGTTGCCATCGCAGCTCCACTTGTGTGCAGGTTCGTCCTTCCAGCTCTTGGTGATGATGTCGACACGCTTCGATACCATGAAGGAGCTGTAGAATCCGAGTCCGAAGTGTCCGATGATGGTTGCGGCATCGTCCTTGTATTTCTCCAGGAAGTCGGTGGCTCCGCTGAAGGCAATCTGGTTGATGTAGCGGTCAATCTCTTCGGCGGTCATACCGATACCGCGGTCGCTGACGGTGAGGGTGCCGGCTTCGGCGTCAACCTTCACTTCGATGGTGAGGTTCTCTGTGTCGCCCACGTTTTCGCCTTTGGCGGCGAGGGTCTTCAGTTTCTGCGTGGCGTCGATTGCGTTGGCCACAATCTCACGCAGGAAGATTTCGTGGTCGCTATAGAGGAATTTCTTGATGACGGGGAAGATGTTCTCGGTGGTGATACCGATGTTTCCTTTCTGTTGTGCCATAATATTATATATGAGTTTTTTGTTTTCTGCGCACCTTCACTGCAATGTCTGTGCCAAAGCGCGGAAGTCTGACAGGTCCGTGATGAGGAAATGGCAGGGACGCCTGTCCGTTGACTGCTGTCATGGCCTGCATTCTGAGGCTTTCATTCGCGCTTCGGTCCGATGGACGGATGCTGTTGCCGCCGGTTTCCACGGTGCCGGAATCCGTGCGTTTTCCGCCTTGTATTTTTGGGGGGTGACGGAGGTCTCGGAACATTGTGTGAAAAACATCGGAACTTTGCGACAGAAAGTTCCGTACTTTTAGGGCAAAACCTCCGTACTTTTGGGGCAAAAGTTCCGTACTTTTTCAGACGTTTTGTAAGTACTTGTAAACCAGTATGTTGAAAAGTTGTCTGAAATCTGGAAAAATCCGTTGGTGCGGGCTTCGCGGCGGGGCGGACGGCAGGGCTTCCCGACAGCCGTAAAGTCGGTGTTTGCGGGTGTCCTTTCTCTGTATTCGGGGGGGCGATACAGCTGGGGAAGGAGTGGAACGGAACCAAAAAAAACGGAACGGCATCGCGGAAAAATAGCGGTGTCGTTCCGGAAATTCTTTGCCGGAGTCTGCCGTTATGGCAGGAATCTCATCAGAAGCGCACGTACATCAGTGCCCAAAGCTGGTTGTAATTGCTGTGGCTGTCGCCGGTTGCAGTGGCTTTCTTGGTGTCTACAAAGTTGTACTGGGCCTGGAAGTAGAGGTTCTTTGTGAACTTGAAGTTCAGTGCTGCCGAATAGATGGAGTTCATATGGTCGGCGTTGGCATACTGCCGGTACATGTCGTATTTCAGATATGCCTTGAGCCAGGGAGCGCATGGAATGCCGAGTGTGGCGTAGAATGCATCGGCCTCCTTGCCGTGTGCGAGGGCCTGTTCCTTGACGGTGTAGTCGCCAGCGGCCTCGTTCCAGGTGTAGTCGTCGAGCTTGTAGCCCCAGCTGCGGGCGTATTCCGAGCGGAAGGTCCAGTCGCTTTCATACTTTGCGCCGACAGCCAGACGGTTGCGGTGGGTAGAACGGATGCCGAACTCGTCCTTCACGCCGACGGTACCCTTCCATCCGAAGATGCCGATGGCAAGGTTCTTCACGGGGTTGAACTGCAGGGTACCGATGATGTCCTTCTTCTTGTCCACATCCCAAGTGTTGATGCCCTGTCCGTTGTAGAAGCCCAACTGGTAGTGGAGGAAGGGATGTCCGTCGCGGCGGCTGGGGAAGAGGTCGCCCTGGAACTGCAGTCCGAGGTCGCGTCCGCCGTTCGACTTCGTTTCGTATTTCTTGCTCGAGCTGTTGATGTGGTCGTCAAATCCGGCGAGCTTCTTTACCACCTGTGAATAGTCGCCCACACCGACGTCGAAGGGGTTGTAGGGGTTTTCGAAGGTGAAGGCCCGCTTGAACTGTCCGGCCTTGATGCTGAATTCCTTCCAGTGAACCCATTCGAGGGTGGCATCCTTGATGTGCGGCGTACCGTTTACCTCAAGTTGCAGGCGGTATTTGAAGTCGCGGAATACTTCGCCGCTGACGTAGAGGCGTACCAGGCGGAGGTTGAAGCCGTCCTGCGAGGTCTCCATGGCGTTGCGGTCCTCCCAGGCATATTTGCCGATGATGTATCCGCCGAACTTCATGGAGGGTTTCGAGACCTTGGTCCATTCGTCGAGGCGGCGGCCGTCGGCGGGCTTGTTCTTCATGAAGGTTTCGTTGTTCGAGAGGTCGCTGTTGCCGAATTCGCTGTCGGCAGCATTGTAAATGGGAGTGTCAATGCGTTGCATCGCGATGGTTTCCGTTTCCGGAGTGCCGGTAGCGGGCAGTTCGTCGCTCCATGCGGGCAGCGAGGCCATGGCGAGCAGGGAAAAGAGAGTAGCGTATTTCATGTCTAAATATATATATGGCGTAGTGAGTGAAAAAGGTTGGAAGACATCCGAATCGTGAAGCGGAAGCAAAGGCGCTGAGGTCTCCGCAAAAACGCGTGCAAAATTACGAAATAAAACATTAAAACGTACAATGGACTGAGAGTTTTGTGGTCTAAACCGTTATTAATGAGTCGCAAATTGCTTGTTTCCATTGTCGAATGGCGGGATAAGCCTAAAATTCTTCGTAATTTTGCAGCGATTATGAGACGATTATTTATTCTGATAGCATCCGTGCTCCTGGTGTCTGGCATTGTCCGTGCCCAGCAGCCGAAGGTAGAGATGGACAGCATCCCTGCCGACAGCCTTGCCACCCTGCTTTCCGAAATTGAGCAGGAAATGTCAAAGGCGGAGCAGAAGACGCCCCGAAAGGGATTCGGACCCTGGCTGGCCAACTATTTCAGAAACGGCAACAAGAACAACGACAAGAAGGCTTTCAACTACCGTCTGATTCTCGGTCCCCACTACAGTTCAACCGAAGGTTTCGGCATCGGTATATGTGGCACCGGCATCTATTCGTGGGATCGTAGCGACAAGTCGCTGCCCCTGTCGAATGTCATCACCTTTGGCGACTTTACCACCAAAGGTCTGGTGCGTGTGGGCATCCGCGGCACGAACTTCCTGCCTGGAAAACGCTTCAAATGGGAGTATGTCCTCGACGGTTGTACCTTCCCCACCGACTATTACGGTATGGGATTCGATCATGGCGACCAGGATGTGATGAAGACAGAATTTCGCAGAAACCGCTTTATCTTTGAGAACTTCTTCCTCTTCCGGTTGAAGGACAACCTGTATCTCGGTCCGCATATCTCGTACGACTGGCTGGGGGCTGCCAAGGTGAAGCTGCCATTGAAGGAAGCTGTCGACAATGTCCGTGGCGAGGAAAACGTGGGCCTCCCCGTGGAGTCGCATATGGAACAGGTGACCCTCGAAGACGGAACGGCCGAGGAGCGTATGGTCGACTACTACGACACCTTTGCCGGACAGAAGCGCAAGACCGGTGCCCTGAGCCTCGGTGCCACGCTGACCTACGACTCGCGCGACTTCACCCTCAATGCTTCCAGGGGAATGTATCTCCAGCTCGACCAGACGGTTTCGCCGGCATGTTTCTCGAATATGGGGCTGTTTGCCACTACCGAGTTTACCTTCGACATCTACCGCAAGGCCTGGAAAGGCGCCATCATCGCCTACGACCTGCATGGACAGTTCGTATGGGGCGACCAACCCTATTGGAACTTCATGAGCGAACTGGGCAATGCCAAACGTATGCGCGGATATTACGAGGCCCGTTATCGCGACCGCCATCTGGTGGAGACCCAGATTGAGCTGCGCCAACGCATCTGGCGCCGTTGGGGAATGGTGGTATGGGGCGGCTGCGGCGAGGTGTTCGACAAGAAGTTCAGCAAGGACGCCCTGTTGCCGACTTTCGGACTTGGTGCACGCTGGGAATTCATCAAGAATGTGAACATCCGTCTCGACTATGGATTCACCAAGATCAATGGCAAACTGGGCGGAGGCGTACTGTTCTCGATGAACGAGTCGTTCTGACGCCAATTGCCCTATCCGTGCAAATGTCCTGCCTCTATATCTTATCTTCCCCGAAAAACGAAAACTATCAAGATTCTCCAAATATAACAAAAATGAAAGGACGATTGACATTGGTGCTGGCGTTCTTTGCAGCGCTCGGTGCCAAAGCACTACCTTACAGTCCGGAAGTGCTTCAGAATGCAGGAGTGGAATATTCCTGCGCAGAAATCGCTCAGCCCTCACAGACTGATGCCGTACAAGGCGACCAACTGCTCCCCTTCGGTAATCTCGATTCCTGGTATATCCGTAAAATCAAGGAAAGCCACCTGATGGGCGGCAAGGTGAAGACCCTTTACGAAGTGGCACCGAAGGGCAGCACCGATAAGGCCGAACCCTACCGGAACCTCGGTGGAAGCCCGTGGGCAACCTCCAATGTGCTTGCAAAACCTGTGGGCATAGTCAAGACCAACACTTCGGTCTACCGTGAGGAGCGCGAAGGCCATGGATACTGTGCCAAGCTCTATACCCACCTCGAGTCGTGCAAGGTGCTTGGCATGGTGAATATCGAGGTGCTTGCCGCCGGAAGCCTTTTCCTCGGCGAACTGGTAGAGCCGGTGAACAGCGCCAAGAACCCTTACGGCAAAATGAGTTTCGGCATGCCGTTCGCCAAGCGTCCGAAAGCCATCAAGTTCGACTACAAGACGAAAATCGTTGGTACGCCCAACCGTATCAAGAAGGGTGTCGGCGGACGTTCCACGATCAAAGGCATGGACATGGCGGATTGTGTGCTCTATCTGCAGAAACGCTGGGAGGATGCTGAAGGCAATATCTTTGCCTCGCGTGTGGGAACCATGGTACACCGTTTCAAGAAGTCTACCAACGGATGGGTGAACAACGCTTCGTTCACCATACATTATGGCGACATCACCCACGAAAGTTTCTACGATGCCGGGTCGATGGGTCTCAACAAGATGCGCTGTGCCAAGAACTCCAAGGGCAAGCTTGTGCCTGTGCAGGAGGTGAAGTGGGAGGGTGATGCCACCCCCACGCACATCATGCTCCAGTTCTCCTCGAGCCATGGCGGTGCATACATCGGCACCGAGGGCAACACCCTCTGGCTCGACAATATCCGCCTGTCATACTGATTTCTCCATACAGGGATGTTCTATAAATTAGCTTAAGGCGAAGCCAAACATAAGAGCACTTCTTAGAATGTTTGTAAAACTAATTTATAGAACATCCCTACAGTCATTCCCACCGGATTGCAAGGGGCATCTCCCCCCATAGACAATAAACAACGGCGGCAGTCTTCCGGAATTCCGGACGGACTGCCGCCGTTGTTGTGTACCTATTCTTCTGGCAGGTTCACAGTTCATGAGGACTTTTCTGTGGGAGCGTTCATCGTTTGATGCCGTTACTACGGTTTGCGGTCCTGCATCGGCTTCTCTGCAGAACAGGTCGGGGGTGCTGTGTCGGCAGTTCCGTTCCCGGTTTCGCTATGAATTTCCGCCTCCCCCTGTTTCTGCGACATCAGCAGCAGATGGTCGCCCTTGCGGAGTGCCAGACGGCCGTTCGGCACCAGGTAGCGTTCGCCGCGTTTTACCATGATGACCAGTGTCGAGGGCGGCAGATGCATGTCTTTCAGCGTGTTGCCGTGTGCAAGCATGCTGTCCGTCACGATGTTCTCACGGAGTTCCGTACCCAGTTCTTCGGGGACTTCCACTCCGAAACCGTTGCCGTCCGTAGGCAGGGGAGCGGATAGTCCGAGCCGGCGGGCAACCCATGGGATGCTGGTACCCTGGACGATGAGGGAGATGATGGTGACGAAAAAGACAATGTTGAAGATGAGGTTCGCCCCCTCGATGCCTGCTACCACGGGATATGTGGCGAAGATGATGGGGACGGCTCCGCGAAGACCTACCCACGATACGAAGATGCGTGAGGACAGTGTGATGCGGCGGCCGAAGGGCAGCAGGCAGAGGAAGATGCTCAGCGGACGGGCAACAATGATGAGAAATACGGCGATGAGCGAGGAGACAGCCGCAACCTCCCACAGTTCGTGCGGATTCACGAGCAGACCGAGGCAGAGGAACATGATGATCTGGAACAGCCATGTAAGTCCGTCCATGAAAGTGGCTGTCTCACGGCGGTGGCAGATGTGGCTGTTGCCCACCACCATGCCGGCGATGTAGACGGCTAGATATCCGTTGCCGTGCAGCAGCTGGGTGAAGGAGAAGCTGGAGAAGACGAACGAAAGCAGCAGGATGGGGTAGAGCGCGTGGTTGTCGATGTTCAGACGGTTGAGGGCCATCACGGCAACGCGTCCCACGAGGTATCCCAAAATGCAGCCTACCGTCATCTGTACCACGAACATCTTTGCCATTTCACCGGCACTGAAACCGTCGGAGGTGAGGAGTTGCAGCAGCACCAGCGTGAGCATGTAGGCCATGGGGTCGTTGCTTCCGCTTTCCAGTTCCAGCATGGGGCGCAGATGGTGCCGCAGTTCCATCTTTTGTGAACGCAGAATGGCGAAGACGGATGCCGAATCGGTCGACGACATGGTGGAGGCCAGAAGCAGCGAAGCAGCCAGTCCGAAGTGGATGTTCGTCCATGCCTGTCCCGAAAGCCAGCAGATGAAGAGGCCGCAGATGAGGGCGGTGAGCACCACTCCGGCCGTGGAGAGTGCGATGCCCGCCAGGGCTACCGGCCGGATGTCGGCATAGCGGGTGTCCATTCCTCCTGAAAACAGGATGACGCTCAGTGCCACCATCCCGATGTGCTGCGCTTCGGCAGCGTTGTGGAACTGCAGGCCCAGGCCGTCGCTGCCGAAAATCATGCCTACGACGAGGAACAGCAGCAGGGTGGGCACGCCGAACTTGTAGCCGGTCTTTCCGGCAATGATGCTGACAAAGAGGAGGATGGAGCCCATGAGCAGGGCGTTTTCTGCGGTAAACATGGTTGTGGTAGTTTTCTGTAGAGGAGGAGGGTGGTCCCCCCCGGTTTGCGGTGAGGTTGCTGCGGGCAAGTGTCTGCCGGCATATGGCACAAAGATAATAATTTTTATCGGGCTGTGCAAAGTTTTCATCACAAAGTGCGCGGGGAGTATGGATTCCCCGTTTCGGAAATCAAAAACATCGGACTTCTTTGATACAAAGTACGGATGTTTTGCATCAAAAGTACGGAGGTTTGCCTCAAAGAAGTCCGATGTTTTCAGTTTCCGGAACCTACCCCGGAAAAAAGTTTTTTTGTTTTTCTCCTACATTCCTACACCCATCTGCGGAAATTGTCTTTATACATTGATGATTTGGGGTGAAGGAAAGGGTGTAGGATATCCCTTTTGGTGTAGGATAATCCTACATTTTCAGTGTTTTTCATCGCATTTCCGTCTGATTTAATCCTTATTTCCATAAGGAAACTGCAACTTTTTGGAGCGTTTTCCTGACGGATTGTAGTACCCTATGTCGCCATATTCCAACGTAGAAATGATATCCAGCGTTTTCGTTCAGCCATATGAGCAGAGATGAGCTGGCTCAATCTATGCCATGGCAAGAACTGACGAACGAAGCACGAGCTGAGATGAGCTTGCTCAATCTATGCCGTGCAACCGACGACAAACCGAGTGCCATCAAGTTTACTTGAATGGCCGAGGTGCGAAGGAGGAAGGCGAGGCCAAGGAGGAAGTAGACGAAGTCAAAACGAAGGATGAAATCCAACCTTCATCCTACACCTTATCCTAC
>SFJN01000170.1 GCA_004555055.1 Bacteroidales bacterium
AACGGCAATATAAGGATACAGCAGAATTTGGAGTCCTTGATAGCCCATTATCTTCCGAAAGGTAGTACAGCCGAGTTTTTTGTCAAGAGCGGTTATGGACTTGATGGCGGCGGCTCGATTGAGTTGCAGGACTGTCATTACGGATTCCATGCCTATCTTAAGAATGACAGGAACTATCGGTTTTACAAAGGGCAGAAGTTGAAATGCCGCATTGAAGACATTACCCGCAGGCGGCCCATCATCCGTTTGCTTGAGGTACAGAGTACAGTAGCACAGAACGCCTTTTCCATTTCCGAAGACCATTTCCTCGAACTCATCGGTACCCACAGTTGGGACTGCCGGAGTCTTGCGCACCTGTTGTTAACGAACGAGATTGATTCCGACTTTACCGACGACAGTCTGGCATGGTTGCTTGATGTACTTCAGAGGACTACGTTGAACAACGGAAGCACTCCATTCGACATTCTTGACGACATCCGTAAAGGTTGTCTGTTCCTGCTTGAGGACACCGACCTACTTACACGTATCGGACTGCAGGAACAGCAGGTGCTCGATGAACGTTTTTCCATTCTTATAGAACTTGTCGACCATGTGGCGGAAGCCTGTGACATGGGCTCTGCGAAGAAACGTAATGAGTATGTCAAAGGCATCCTCTGCAAACTTCGCACTTCCGGTCATCTTTACCGGCCCCGACATGCCTTTGGGATTCTCCGTGTAATCTTTGCCCTACAGCCGGAAAGCATGACGGAACGTATGCCCGACATTTTCAGCGTCCTTTCGTCGCGTGAGACGGTGTATTGGAAGCAGGAGCCTTTCCGGCGTGAATTTGTCCGACTGCTTGAGGGTTATATCCGTTACATCGATTCGCACATCAGCCAGCTGACGAATGCCGACCGTCGTATAGAATATGTCTTCAAGGCCCTTGCCCTGCAGCTCATCCTCCTCGACCGTGAGCACGATACCGACCTTGTGGATATCCGGCTCAACCATGCCATGTTCTACCGTTATGCCTCCTACCGCAACCATTCAAGCGACCTTGTTTCGGCGGCGTTCAAGAATATCTGCGGCCATCTTCAAGAACTCAATTTCAACCATGCCGGTGTCATTCACGACGAGCTTTTGCCTTTTCATATTGTCACTCTCAATGATTTCAACGATGCCGACGACGATATGGTCTACGTCTACAAGTCGCGTGGCCAGTGTCTGCAAGCCCGTAACGGTAGCATAAGCCTCAGTCCGGATAGCGCAGGCGAGATGCGCGATATCCTTCCTGCCACACTCCTGCCTTGGAACAATCTTCAGATTAGGCTCGAAAAGAAGCCCAGGACCGTCACCCAGGCGCAGAATGCCACCGTCATACGTCCTTACGCCACGATGTGGGGTGAGATTCTGAATACGCTTTTTTCTGCCGTTCCGGTCAAGAAGCCCGCGGTGGAGGTGAACCGCAAGCAGGAGGTGAACGAAGGCGACGAGGTGTTCATCGTGGTTAAAGGACGCAGCGCGCAGGACGCCGCAGTATTTGAGTTTATCATTGACGATCCCATTTACGAAAAGTCGGAAGGTTGGATGCACATCAAGGAAGATGTGGCGGGGTACTATGTCAATGCCACGCCCGATGCCTTTTGCGATGCCTTTGGCAAGCCATACCATCTGTTGGCAAGTGTGGAACGTATTGACCTCGAAACCGGGCAATGTCATTTTCGCCTTATCGATATTCTCAAGAATTTCAATGAATGGTGCGACTATGACTATGACAGTACAAAATGCTGCTATGTCGGTGATATCAACGACCACGGATGCTTTGCCGTTTCCGAGGACGGCATTCCCGTATTCGTTGCGCGCCAGGCACCGGGTTTCGAAATGCTGCAACGTGGCGACATCATAGAGGTTTCCGGTCTGCATGCCGAGGGCTTCCCGCGCTTGCATGCCGACTTTTTCCGTGTCACTTCGCTCAACCACAGTTTCGATATGCTCTCTGCTTACCAGCGGCTCATCATGCAGTATGCCGAAGGACAGTCTCACATTTATGAGGACGACAAGGAAAGCCTTGAGGCACAGGATGCGGACAGCGGTGAGATCAGTATTATGATGGAAACTTCGCATGTTCGCGAAATCATGCTTCTCATCGATCGTATTGCTACCATTTCCTCCGACCATGTCAAAGCCTACAACTATCTGGCCATGGCACGCACCATTGCAAAAATGCTCGAAATGCCAGAGCAGGAGCGATACTACTATGGGCAGATGAAGATGATAGAATTCCTTAATGAGTTTGAGGTTAACAACTGTAATGATGAGGAGCAACTCAACCGTTTCTACAACGACCATAACGAGTTCTTCTCCAATTATCCCAGCTTGTATACCGGATTCCGTCAGCTCGAATTTCTCAGTTATCTCGGACAGCCCGAAAACAACGCCATATTGTGGGGGGCGCAGAATACCGAAACCAGCGAGCTGCTACGAAAAATCGCCAAGCTCGTTCTGTCCTATAATTTCCTGATGGCTGAGGGACTGGAGAAAGAAGCCGATGAGGCGCAGCAACGTGTGAAGTCGCTACTCAATCTCAAGAACCGTCACAGCAACCTTAAGGACTATGGTAAGGAAGGGCAGACCAAAGAGTTCAAGACCTCTATACTCTTTCCGCCTGCATCGGCCAATCCCCGTCCACAGATGGAAACCATACTTCGCGTCATCAACTCGTTCCTCAACACTTCCGATGGCGGTACGCTTTATGTCGGTGTCAACGACCAGGGTATGGGCGAAGGAGTGGAGAACGACCTCAAAGATCCCCGTTTCTTTAACGACAAGGACAAATACGAGCGATATCTCCTCGACAATGTCCGACGTTATCTTGGTCCCTATGCCGACCGTTGCTGCCGTGTGGCATGGGAGAGCCACGACGGACGCGACATTATGATGGTCCATGTGGCACACAGCGAGTACCTTGTTGCTTTCAATGGACAGGTATTCGAACGTAATAATTCCCGAACGCTCCCTGTCGATGCTGCCCAACTGCCGGAATTCATGCAGCGTCATAAGCTTTCTTACTCGCCGGAGAGCCGCAGTGCAGAAAGCCGCAAGACGCCTGCGCACCATACCGATGCCGATTATACTACGGCAGAAACCCGTTCGGTATACGAGGTTGCTGCAGATCGTAACGTAGTAGAGAAAATTGCCACTGCGCGTTCCTCTTATTCCAACCGTGTACCCGACCTCATTGACGACGAATACACCCGTTTCTTGATGTTCAGCGACGACGGACGCCAATATATGATGGCCCCCACTTATCCCGGAGAGGGCGCCCTGTGTATGGGTTGCGACGATGACGATGCAGCCGCTTTCCTTTTAGTGGTATGGGAAGACGGAACGATAAGCAGAATCCCCCTTCGCAATTTCTTTGAAGTTGACGAATGGCAGACCTTTGATATCAACAATTCCCTTCGCATCAGGTTTGCCGCCATTGCCAAGGATTCCGACCTGTTGTTGTACTACTACAGGTCAGGCTTGCACAACTATCTGCGCATTGATACTGTGGCAAACCTTTGTTGTGTGAATTCTCTGGCACAACGCGGAAGAATGCAGACGGAGAGCAGGGTGGACGGTATCATTGCCTGCGAAATTCTCGCTCCGGATTCTGCCGTGAAAATCCGAAGTCTCATCGATGTGAAGTCCGACAATCCCGGTATGGATGTCAAGGAACATTCCTCACTGCTATATGCCGTTGAGGCTGCCATCGGGTATGCTCTCCCCGTGATGTGATGCGTGTGTGGAAGATTCTCCTTCCTTCTTGCCGTTGAGGGGGGGCTAAGGCTCCGAAGTAAATTGGGGAGCCACCAATATAGGAGCAGCCCCGGCGTTTCGTTTTGAAGGCGAAGCGTCGGGGCTGTTTGTTGATGGTGCGGGAAAAAGGGTAGGAGGCTTGTCTACAGTTCATTTTGGGAGCGTAGGAAAAAATCTGATGTCGGAGATGACAAATCCATCGACTGCATGGTTGAGCTGTGCGACGAGTGTGGAACGGTGCATGGCCAGCAAGCTGCAGAGCGATGGGGAGTCGGCAGCTATATGAAGCGTTGTGTCGCGAATTTCCAAAGCTTTTGTGCGAGGAGCATAGGCTTCTCCCACCACTTTGGGCCATGCCTGCAGCAATCGGTGTTGTAGCAGGGGAGTTTCGAGCCCCATTTCGCGGAGAAAATGCCGGGTGACATCGGTGATGGACTGAGATTTTCTACGTTCCATAATACTTTCATTGGCGTTTCTGTGGGGTGGTGTAGCTGTTTATTGCATACCCTGCTGAGAGGGGGACGTGCATGCAGCCCTCAATGCTTGTGAGGAATTTCCGTGATGTTTCCATGCGAGACGTTAAAAAGCCTATAGTCACGGAGTGTCTGCTGCAGTATGCTGTCAAGGTGTTCGCGGTTGGTATCGGTGATGAAAATCTGCCCGAAGTCGTTGCCGCTGACATAGTCCACGATGCGTGCTACACGTCCGGAATCAAGTTTGTCGAAAATGTCATCGAGCAGTAGTATCGGCGTCTGGCATCGTCCGCAGGTTTTTAGATAAAGGAATTGTGCCAGTTTCATGGCGATGAAATAGGTCTTTGTCTGCCCTTGACTACCTTCCTTACGTATGTTGTATCCGTTGAGCGTAAGTTCGAGGTTGTCTTTGTGTGGCCCGTGTAGGGTATGTCCCACGATGCGTTCGCGTTCGCGCCACGTTTGCAGTATGGGCAGGAGGTTCCCGCGTTCGCCATGGCTTTCGAGCGAGAGCGACACCTCTTCGTGAGTGTTATTGCAGAGCCTGCCATAAAGTTCCTGAAAGATGGGCCGGTAGGCTTCCACCATCGCTGCCCGTGTGGCATAGATTACTTCTGCATCTTCCGCCATCATCATTTCCAGCACCTCACAGAGTCCCCAGTCCGGTTCATCTTCCTGTTTCAGCAGGGCATTGCGTTGTTGTAGGCTTTTCCCATAGCGGATGAGTGCCTCGAGGTATGGTAGGTTTGTCTGGCTGATGACGATGTCAAGAAACCTGCGCCGTTCCTCGCTGCCACCGGTGATGAGTTCGGAGTCGGCAGGCGAAATCATTACCAGCGGAATCAATCCCAAATGTTCTGAAAGTCGCTTGTATTCCTTGTCGTTTCGTTTGAAATGCTTTCTCTGTCCCCGTTTCAGTCCACAGGTGACGACATCCTCTTCTCCGACGGAATTCCTGTAGCGGCCCTGAATCATCATTACGTCAGTGTCGTGCCGCATGGCCATCTGGTCGGGCAGTTGCGAGTTGCTCTTGCAGAACGAGAGGTAGTATATGGCATCCAGTATGTTGGTCTTTCCCATACCGTTGTCACCGATGAAGCAGTTGACATTGGGCGAAAAAGCAAGTCTTGCCTCTGCAATGTTTTTATAATTTAATATGGAGAGTTGTTCAAGATT
>SFJN01000171.1 GCA_004555055.1 Bacteroidales bacterium
TACATTCATTTATCCTTTAATAAAAAGTAGGATAAAAGAACTTATGCAAATGCAAACCGGAGGAGCACAACAGCATATCAACAAAGGCAACATACAAGATATGAAAATTGTATTATGTCCAAAGCCTATTTTGTCGGAGTACCATTCCATAACCCAAGAATTGTTTGGACAAATTGGAAATCTTTGTTTTGAGAACCTCCGTCTCTCCACCCTCCGCGACACCCTTCTCCCACGTCTTATGTCTGGTCAAATCAAGCTATAACTCACCATGGCAACAGACGGCGTGAAGCCGCAAGGCAGCAATGGCATGTGCGAGATTGCCCTTAAAACCCAATAAAAGAACCACAATGCCAGACCCTAAGAACATCAACCTGAGGCGATACGATGACGGTACGCCGAGCATCATGCGGAAAGCAACGGTATATACCGACCTGCACTTCTACCGCAAGAGCGATGTGCTGGTGCAACTCACCAAGGCATTCTGCGAGCGTTTCCTGCCCAAACACGGCGACCGCACCGTTGACCAGATGGTGCAGGCTGCCCGTTCCGTGAAGCAGAACATTGCCGAAGGTCTCACCGACGGACAGACCTCGTTCGAAACGGAGATCAAGCTGATGGGCATCGCCAAAGGCAGTAACCAGGAACTGCTGGAAGACTACCAAGACTATCTGAAGCAGCATGGGCTGAACGACTGGGCGAAGGCAGGGCACATGCGCCAACGCTACGACAAACTTCTGGCGTTTTGCCGCACCCACAACGACCTGGCAGACTATGCGCCCCTCTTTCCTCATATGACCGACGAGGAGATGGCCAACACTGCCATCAGCCTCTGTCACATAGTGGACAAGACCATGACCAGCTTCATGGCAAAGCGTGACCGCGAATTTGTGGAAGAAGGTGGCGTGCGCGAACGCATGACTGCCGCCCGCCTCGACATGCGAGACACTCAGAAACAGATTATCGCCCAGTTAGAACAGGAGAACGCAGCCCTGAAAGCCCGCATAGAAGCGCTGGAACGCGAGAACGCCGCGCTGAGAGGGGAGCGAAAGTTATAGAAGTAATAGGAGGTTCTAGAAAATCTAGGAGGTTCTAGAGGTTCTAGGAGTTCTAGAAATTCTAGAGGTTCTAGGAGTTCTAGAGATTCTAGAGGAACTAGATATTCTAGGAGGTTCTAGAAAACCCAGAGAAACTGAAACCAAAACAAACTAATCACTATGTCTGCATTTTCGGAAGATACATACGAACAGGCTTTGATAAGTCTCTTCCAGAGTCTCGAAGGTAAGCCCTACCGCTATGTTTACGGTCCGGACATTGAACGCGACTATAGCAATCCGCTGCTGGACGATGTGCTGCAGGAATCCTTGCAACGCATCAACCCTGCCTTGCCGGCTTCGGCCATCGACGATGCCATCAGGAAACTGCATCAGATTGAAGGCTCGTCGCTCTATGAGTGCAACTTCAAGTTCACGCAAATGATGCAATATGGCATCGAGGTGACCTTCTCTGCCGCCGGCCATGCCACAGGCATGCTCCATGAGGAACTTGCCCACTATGGCAGAGAAAACCGGGACGTGGAACGGCAGTCGGGCGAAAAGACACGGATTGTCAGCCTCATAGATTTCGAACATCCCGAGGAAAACGATTTCCTGGTCGTCAACCAGTTCACGGTCCACGACCTCGACACCAAACGTCCGGACATCGTGGTGTTTGTAAACGGCCTGCCATTGGTGGTCATCGAACTGAAATCGCCCAGCCGCGAAGAGACCGATGCCAGCGAGGCGTACCTTCAGATCCGCAACTATCAGAAACTCATCCCCTCGCTCTTCGTCTACAATGCCTTCAATGTGCTGAGCGATATGGCGCTTACCAAAATCGGTACCGTCACGGCAAACGAAGACCGCTATATGGAGTGGAAACAGCCCAGCGGCGAGGTGGCCGACTACGATGTGGCCTTCAGGGCGGTGTTCACCCCCAAGGTGCTGCTCAACCTTTTGAGGAACTATCTGCTCTTCGATGTCCGCGAAGGGCAGTATGCCAAGATACTGGCAGGCTATCACCAGTATTACGCTGTGGAGAAAGCCGCCGCCAGGGCCGAACGTGCAGTAAGGGAGAACGGCAAGATTGGGGTGTTCTGGCACACGCAGGGTTCGGGCAAGAGCCTTTCGATGGTTTTTCTGGCACACCATCCCAAGGTGCAGGCCATGCGCCCCACCATTGTGGTCATCACCGACCGCAACGACCTCGACGAACAGCTTTACGGGCAGTTCTCGCGCACCGTCGACTTTCTGCGCCAGCGTGCAGTGCAGTGCACGAGCCGCAACGCCGAGCACGACGACACCTCGCTCAGAGCCCTGCTGAAGAACCGCCATTCGGGCGGCATCATCTTCACCACCATGCAGAAGTTCGACGATTGGGACGGCGCCCTTTCCGACCGCCGGAACATCATCGTCATGACCGACGAGGCCCACCGCGGACAGTACGGGATGGAGGAGAAAATCGATACCGAGGGAAATGTCCACATCGGCGCTGCCCGGAAAATCCGCAACTCGCTGCCCAATGCCTCGTACATCGGCTTCACCGGCACGCCCATCTCGGACAAGGACCGCGACACGCGCGAAATCTTCGGCGACGACATCGACGTCTACGATATGACGCAGGCCGTCAACGACGGCGCCACACGCCCCGTCTACTACGAGAGCCGGGTAATCAAGCTGAAGCTCAACGACGAAGTGCTGGCGCAGGTTGATGCCGAATACGACCGTCTGCGGGAAGAAGGTGCTTCGGAAACCGACATCGAGGCCCACAAGAAGGAGATGTCGCATATGGATGCCCTGCTGGGGAACGATGTGACCGTCAACGACCTTGTGACGGACATCATCGGCCACTACGAGGACAACCGCCAGCACATCTGCTGCGGCAAGGCGATGATTGTGGCCTACTCGCGCCCCATTGCCATGAAGATATACCACAGGATGCTTGAACTGCGCCCCGGATGGACAGAGAAAGTGAAGGTGGTGATGACCGGCGGCAACCAGGACCCCGAGGAGTGGGTGGACATCATCGGCGGCAAGGCCTACCGAAAGGAACTGGCGAGGAAGTTCAAGGACGTGAACGACCCGATGAAGATTGCCATTGTGGTGGACATGTGGCTGACGGGATTCGATGTGCCCTCGCTCGCCACGATGTACGTCTACAAACCCATGAGGGACCACAACCTTATGCAGGCCATTGCACGGGTGAACCGCGTGTTCCCCGAAAAGGCCGGTGGCCTGGTCGTCGACTATGTGGGCATTGCGGCTGCCCTGAAGGAGGCGATGAAACGCTACACCAAGCGCGACCGCGACAACTACGGCGGAAACGACATCAAGGAAAAGGCCTATACGGAGTTTGTGGAAAAACTCGAAATCTGCCGCGACCTGTTGCACGGCTTCGACTATAGCGGTTTCCACTACGGTTCGCCAGCCGAACGTGCCGCACTCATCAAGGGTGCGGTCAACTTCATGATTGCGCCCGAAAGGGAGGAGGTGTGCAAGGATTTTGTCCGGAATGCCGCCCTGCTGCGTCAGGCAGTGACGCTTTGCCGTTCGCTCCTCGTCGAGGACGAACGCTATGAGGTGGGATTCATGGAGTCGGTACGCATACTGCTCATCCGCCTTCAGAGTCCCGGCAAGGTGACCAAAAAGGAAATCAACCGCCGCATCGTGGCCCTCATCGAACAGAGCGTTGCCAGCGACGGCGTGGTGAACATCTTCGACGAGCAGACGGAATTCTCGCTTTTCGACGAGAAGTTTATGGAGGAGGTGCGGAAGATGAAGGAGAAGAACCTGGCTGCCAAGCTGCTCGAGGACCTGCTCCGTGGCCATGTGCGCACGATGGTCCGCTCGAACATTGTGACGGGCGAACTCTTCAGCAACCGGTTCAGCGAAACCCTCAACCGCTACATCAACGGCCTGCTCACCAACGAAGAGGTGATACAGGAACTGCTGGAACTGGCCAAGGAGATGATGGAGGCCGAGAAGGAGGGCAACGAGATGGGACTGACCAAGGAGGAAAAGGCATTCTACGATGCCCTGACCCGTCCGCAAGCCGTCAGGGACTTCTATTCGAACGACCAGCTGGTGTCGCTGACCAGAGACCTGACGGACATGCTGAGAAAGAACCGGACCATCGACTGGAACCGCCGGGAGTCGGAGCGAGCCAATATGCGCCGCCTGGTCAAGCGGTTGCTGAAACGCTACAACTATCCGCCGGAGATGGCCGAAGATGCAATGAATGTGGTGCTGAGGCAGTGTGAGCAGTGGGCAGAGAACATGGATGTATCATAGTGCCAGAGGGGCATGCACCTCAAATTCTGATGACACGACATGGCAGCCCTTCCCGCGACGGGAAGGGCCTTTTTGTGGCGAAAAACGAAGGTGGAGCGTACCGGGACGGGTGGCGACGGGAAGAAAATGAGGAGTTTCGAGGCGGTTTTTCCCGAAAATGGGGGAAAAACGAGGGAAAAAGGATGAAAAACAGGGGATGGAAAGGCGAAAACATCGGACTTCTTCGGGGCAAAGTGCCGAGGTTTTGCACACAAAGTGCCGAGGTTTGTGCCCAAGAAGTCCGATGTTTTTGATTTCCGAAGCGGAAAAGAGCGCAAAACCCCTCGGAAAAAGCCCTTCCCGATTGCCGCACCGACGGTGAGGTGTTGGCCACCGAGGCCATTTTAGGGCCGTTTTTACGCCGTTTTCCTCAAAATATTTTGACAAAATCCTCCTGAATAGGGCAAGCAACCGATGAATTTTTTGAATACGGATTTGCCCCCCTTTTATTTTTGTATGGCAATTAAAGGGAATGCAGAGAACAGTTCAAGGGCAGAGGCTGTCTCATCAATAAGTTTGCTCTTGACAAAGGCTTTTGTTTTCGCATCATTTAGCACCTCGCCAAGTCCTTGCATCAAGAGCTTCGGACTTGTCTCATGTACATGCTCTGCGCACCAGGCGGCATATTCACTGGCACTCTTTCCTGTTCGCAAAGTAATAATTTCCTCATTGACCTGCGTATGATTCTGCAAAAAGAACCATACGTCGAAGATGTCGCGTGGAGAGAGCCGTTCTCCCATGGCACAGAGTTTATGGGCAAACATGTCAGGCATCGTCATCACACGGATATCCGTACCAGCCAATGAATGCATCTCATAATGGTTAGGATACTGACGTATGGAGATTTCCACCTTCAGCATTCGCTCGCCCTTACCATAATTCAGCACAAGCACAGGACCAAAAAGTTTCTTGGCTTCATCGTCAATAGTGCCAAAGCGAGTCAGTATAGCGCGTACTTTATCATATGCCAAGTCGAGCTTATCCGGATCAAGCAAATTGAAGTCAAGGTCGGTCGAGAAG
>SFJN01000172.1 GCA_004555055.1 Bacteroidales bacterium
CAGAGTTGCTTTAAACAGGATGAATAACAGCAGCCGGGACCGAAGTGAACCTTCGGTCCCGGCTGCTTTGTCAAGGGCGTGGTTTCTGTGGGCGGTTACGCTGATTGGCTCCTTCAAAATCCCACCACTCCGGTTTGAGCGTGGACATCAACGTGGCCACCTCAGCCACACGGGACCGCGTCAGTGCATGAATGGTCATACAAAAGGCTAATTTCTGTAAAACATCCTCTTCCCGAAAAAAGAACAAGGGCAAGGACGGTTCCGTCCTTGCCCCCATCTGGCGGAGATGGTGGGAGTCGAACCCACGCGCCTCTCTCGAGACCTAAAGCATTTCGAGTTTTGTGTCCCCAATGCCGTCTGTGCTCCCCCAGGGTCAAAACAGGCCGTTTCGTCCCGCCCATTTTGGCCACACCACGCAGATTTCCGGGGCATCCGCCCACAAAACCGCGTGGGTACAAGTAAAAGTTCAGTGCCACCCTTTGGGGCGAAAAGCAGCGCCTTCCGGGAAAAATGCAAGATACCGTGCAAGATAACCGGCACAGCATCCGGCCCGCCGGGGCTGGTTCTGGCCGGGTTGTCCCGGCATAAAATTCCCCCGCAGGCGAGAAAATCACCCCAAAATCCAAGAATCTTGTCGTGCTGATACGGTTTCTCCGGGTCCGAATTTCATCAAAGGAGAATCCGACCATGAACGAACAAACCATTACGCAAGACCGGCTGGCAAAGGAGATCGACGCGCTGCTGGCACCTTATCCCGATCCCATGAGCCGCAACGACTTCCGCCAAGCCTGCCACATCGGCACCCGCACTTCGCTGTATCTGCTGCAGAGCGGTCTGGTGCCCTGCATCCACACCGGCAAGCGCACCCGCTGCTACAAGATCGCCAAGGCGGACGTGGCCGCCTACCTGTGCCGCCGTATGACCGAACCGGAGCATTACGCTCCTCCCAGCGGGTGGTATAAGAACTATCCCCAGCGCAAGCCGCCCGCCGTGTCCCTGACCCGCACCCTCGATTACGAGATCGTCAGCCGCCTGCTGCTCCGCCGCCACCTGGAACAGCAGCTGGCCGACGCCCCCAACGTTCTGACCGTGGAGCAGATCGCCCGCTTCACCGGCTACACCCCCCACACGGTCTCCCGCTGGTGCACCGAGGGCCGCCTGCGCACTATCCAGCGCCGCCCACGGTTCATGGTGCCGAAAGCGTGGCTGCTGGATTACCTGGTTTCGGATGATTATAACAGGATCACGAGGAAGAGCGTGAAACATTATGGGATGATACGGAAGATTGCTGACATGAAAAGGTGACTGATACCGAAAAATCTCGTATTTTCCAAAGGGGCGCCTCCACACTGTAGAGGTGCTTCTTTATCTTTATTCAAGTTCCATCCAACAGAAGTGATGCGCGCTTTCTGTTGTCCCCCCTTCACACACTCAAAACGATGCACATATCTATATTCAGAAGCTCTCATCCTATCTTCCCTCTTGATATATAGGTGCGATTTGTTTAGGTTCCTTTCGTTATTTTTAATCCATGACACAATTTTCCTTGACAACCCCTGTCCCACCCTTTATACTCTTGAGTGCAGAGGTTGAGTTGTTCTCTGTACGCGTTATTTTTACTTCATGACATTTCAGAGGTGAGCCTATGCATTTAGAGGAACTTGCTTCCGTACGAAGCGGGCTTGTGCTAGCGCGCAAAGAGTCCCGAGAGCCCACACCGTACTGCTATAACCTTCTTACACTTCGTTCCATTCACCCCGATGGCAGTATCGCCCAGGAGGACCTCAGCGTGTTTCATGCGTCGGAGCCTCTCAAGACGGAATATCTGACCCAGCCCGGCGACATTATCGTCCGCTTGACCACACCATACACTGCCGCACTCATTGATTCCACAACCACCGGTCTGGTGGTCTCCTCCAATTTCATGATCATCCGAACGGAAAGCAACACTCTGTTGCCGGACTACCTCTTTTGGTTGCTGAATACCCCGGCTGTTAAGCGTCGGATCTATACAAGCACTACGAGTAATGTACTCAGCGCCGTGAAAGCCTCTTTCTTCACGCAGTTCCAATTTCATGTTCCTTCGATTGCTCAGCAGGAACGAATCGGACAAATTCACAAACTGGCCCGGCGCGAAACGGCCTTGCTGCATCAACTGGCAGAGGAAAAAGAAAAATACTACGCCGCGATTCTTGCGCGGGAAGATTCATCTATGAAACGAGGTACTTCTGTATGACAACCCGAAACGACATTGAACAAGTTTTGTGGAGCGCCTGCGACAGCTTCCGTGGCAAAATCGACAGTTCCCGGTACAAGGACTACATTCTGTCCATGCTGTTTGTAAAATATCTCAGCGACGTTTCCAAGGAGAAACGCCAGGAGTACATCCAACAGTATGAGGGTGATATGCGCCGTGTGGAGCGCGCCATGAGCCGTGAGCGCTTTGCCATGGATGAAGAGTCCACCTTTGATTATCTGTACGATCACCGCAGTGAGTCGCAGATTGGCCAGATGATCAATGTAGCACTGTCCCGCATTGAAGAGCACAACAGCGGAAAGCTGCGCAACGTGTTCCGGGCCATTGACTTCAATTCCCAAGTGGATTTCGGGGAAGTGAAGGAGAAAAACGCCACGCTCCGCAATCTGCTGGAAGATTTCCACAAGCTGGATCTTCGTCCCAGCCAGTTGGGCTCCGCTGACATCATCGGCGACGCCTATGAGTATATGATCGCCATGTTCGCGTCGGACGCCGGCAAAAAGGGTGGTGAGTTCTTCACTCCCAGCCAGGTATCCGAACTGGTGGCTTCCCTGGTGAAGCCCAAAGAGAATGACCGTATCTACGACCCCACCTGCGGCAGCGGCGGCCTGTTGCTGAAAGCCTATAAAAAGGTGCCCAGCGGCAAGGTCGCCATCTACGGCCAGGAACTCAACGCTCAGACCTGGGCTTTGTGCACGATGAATATGTTCCTGCACGGGGTGGATGACGCCCGCATCTGGCAAGGGGACACCCTATCCAACCCGCAGAACATCGAAGATGACAAGTTGATGAAGTTCCAGGTTATGGTTGCGAATCCGCCCTTCAGCCTGGACAAGTGGGACAGCGGCTTTCTGACGGATGTGGAGGCGGACAGCAAAGGCAAGAAAAAAATGACAGCCGAGCTGGACCCTTACCACCGGTTTGATTGGGGTGTTCCTCCTACTTCCAAGGGTGATTACGCGTTTGTGCTGCATATGCTGGCCAGCCTGGATGCAGAAAATGGCCGTATGGCCATCGTGCTGCCCCACGGCGTCCTCTTCCGTGGTGCCAGCGAAGGGAAAATTCGCCGCCAGCTGGTGGAAATGAATCTTTTGGATGCCGTGATTGGACTGCCCGCCAATCTGTTTTATGGTACCGGCATTCCAGCCTGCATTCTGGTGTTCAAGAAAAACCGTCCGCAGCGGGATGTGCTGTTTATTGATGCTTCCGGGGAGGGCAATTTTGAGAAGGGCAAGAACCAGAATATTCTGCGCGACACCGACATTGCCCGGATTGTCTCCACCTTCGAGAAGCGGGAGACCGTGGACAAATACAGTTACCTTGCCTCTTTGGATGAAATCCGGGAGAACGACTTCAATCTGAATATTCCCCGCTATGTGGATACCTTTGAAGAGGAAGAACTGGTTGACATCGACGAGGTGCAGCGCAACATTGCCAATATCGAAGCGGAACTGGCGCAGGTGCAGGCACAGATGAAACAGTATCTGGAGGAACTGGGGTTATGAGCAACGAGTTGGAAAACACCGGCAAAATCCTGATTTATCAGAACGAAAAAGGTGACACCAAGATCGATGTCTACTTTGAGGAGGACACCATCTGGATGACGCAAAAATCCATGTGCGATCTCTATCAAGTAGCCAAGTCATCTATTAGTGAGCACATAAGCAACATTTTCAAGGATGGAGAACTTGACCCCGCGGCAACTGTTCGGAAATTCCGAACAGTTCAAATTGAAGGAAACCGGCAGGTAAGCCGCGAGCTCGATTACTATAATCTCGACATGATTCTTGCAGTTGGTTATCGCGTGCGCAGCAATGTCGGTATGCATTTCCGCCGGTGGGCCAGTGGGATTCTAACCGAATACATGAAGAAGGGCTTTGTCCTGAACGACGATCGCCTGCGCAATCCCAAGGAGTTCGGCGCAGATTACTTCGACGAATTGCTGGAACGCATTCGGGACATCCGAGCCAGCGAAAAGCGCGTTTACCAGAAAGTCAAGGAAATCTTCGCTCTCTCTGTCGACTACGACAGCAAAAGCCCAATCGCCCAAAATTTCTTCAAATCGGTGCAGAACAAGCTGGAATACGCAGCCACCGGTCATACGGCACCGGAGATCATCGCTGCCCGGGCGGATGCCTCCAAGGACAATATGGGCCTTACCAATTTCAAAGGAGCCAAAGTCCGCCGTGGTGACGTCACCGTAGCGAAGAACTACATGACACAGGAGGAAATCAGCACGCTGAACCTCATTGTCAATATGTACCTGGACTACGCGGAACTGCAGGCAAAAGGCCGCCATCCCATGCACATGGCCGACTGGGAAAATAAGTTGGGTGATTTTCTTCGTTTCAATGGCCGGGATGTCCTGGAGAACTTCGGTACCGTCAAACGGGAAGTTGCCGAAAAGCTGGCTCTAACACAATATGAACAGTACGATGCGCATCGCCGCAAACTCGAAGTCCAGGGCGATGTAGACAAACTGACTGCAGATGTGAAACGTCTCAAACCGTGAACGTAAACTAAGGAATAATACACATGGGGAACATCGAGTATAAGAAAACGCTGACTATCAAAGGGAAGATCATAAAAGAAGATGATGTTCTTCGTATAGCACACCTGCTTCACTCACAGTTTCGCACCGGTGATTATACGGAGGAATACGAAATTCTATTTGAGGATCAAAGCAGTATCACTGGCAATGATAGCGTAGCAATATTGGCAAGTGATGAATTCAGGAAAAGGCAAAGTCAGCGCCTTTGGTTTACCTATAAATCAAAGGGGTATGACCGCAAAATCGAAGTACGAATATATAATTCACTCCTTTATCCCAACGAGAGCACTGTTGAAATTAGTAGCACAGACAGAGATTGGTATAATTCCATCTGTAACGAGATGTCAACCATAATAAATGAAATGGAAAAGCAAAAAATCAATATCACTTTTCCAATAAAAAATCTTTGTTCAATGCTTCTTGGTTTTTGTGAAAGTTTGTTATTTTCATTTTCTTTAGAAAGAATATTTCCCAGTGCCTTTACAAATCTTCAATCAGCCGTAATCGTTGGCCTGTGTTGTATGATACTGGTGTCAGTAAACCTTTGGCTTCTCAGCCTGATAGACAAA
>SFJN01000173.1 GCA_004555055.1 Bacteroidales bacterium
AACGTGAGATTGCCGGTCTTGTTTACCTCCAGCTCGCACTTCGGTTCCGCTACGATGTAGTCCGCGCTGCGGGGATCGTACAGGAGGACGCCGTCGCAAAACATCTGGATCATAGCCAGCCCTCCCTGAACGTAAAGCTCACGGTGCCGCCTCCGGTAATCGTAAGCTGCACAGTAGTGTCACCCTCCGGCAGGATGAAGGCCGGGATCGTCTGCGTTCCCTGCAGGAGCGAATACGTGATCCCACCGGTCACCATCTGGCAGGCTTCTGACGCTGTGATCGTCGGACACACCGGCATGCGGCCGCTATTTGTGATCGTCTTCGTCGCTGATGATACAGATGATGATACCGCTGCTGTCACGATCTTCTCCGTGATGGAATATCTGAAAGGATCCGCGTTTACGGTGAATATAAAGGCCCCTCCGTTGCGTACCCGTTGGGGGTCAGAAACGGAAGCTCTGCCGGTGTAGTAATGTGTGCTGTCATCGTCGAAGATGATGGTTACGGTCTTGCCGTGGTAGGTATTGAAAATGTGAAGACACTTTTGGTACCACGTCTGGAGGTTGACGCTGCTTGCCAGCTCCAGCTTTATCTCGCGGTTCCGGTAGGTGACGTCGCCTGTCAGGGCTTCGGAAAGATCGAGATTTCCGTTCCTTCCGGGCACTTCTAGTATGACGGTATTCGCTTCCGGTACGGAAATAACGTCGGCGTTTGTGATGGCTGCTTTCCAGTCCCGGAGGGTGTGCTCGTCGTTGATGGTAGCGCCAAGGAAAATACTCATCGGTTACCCCTCCTTGCACGTATGCTGTAGTTGGCCAGCCCGCTGTCGATGGCAGGCAGCAGGTGTCCGACAAGGGTACCGTCGTCAAGGTAGATGCCTTTGCCGCTGTTGGCTGCTATAACCGCGAGGTATCTCTCCATGGTTCCGGTGTTTAGTCGACTGGTGAGGATGCTCTCCAACTTCGAGTAAAACTCTGTCAGCGGGAGGATGGCTTCTTTGCCTGCCTCGCCTCCGGCCATAAGGCTGCTGCCGTTCATGCCGAAGATCGTCGGGCCAGCCATGATGCCACCGGACTTATACCAGTCGATGTTGATGTGTGGTACGCTAGGCGGGCTCAACGAGAAGGAACCGGAAATGCTGAAATGTGGCAGCTTAATGTGGGGTAGCTCCAGCTTCAGACCGGAGAAAAAGCCCTTTATTGCATTGATGGCCTCTCTCACTTTCTCCTTGGCATTCTCGATGGGCGTCGTGATCGCCGTCTTGATGGCGTTCCATACGCTTGTCGCGGTGTCCTTAATGCCGTTGAAAATGTTGCTAATCGTGGTTTTTATTGCGGAAAACACGTTGTTGACCGTGGTCTTTATGCCGGTTATTACATTAGAGATCGTGGTCGAAATGCTGTTGATGGTGCTGGATATGAAGGCCTTGATGCCGTTCCATATGTTCGTGAAGAAGTTTTTCACGCCTGACCAGACCTGCTCCCAGCTGGATCCGATCCAGCCGAGGGCCACATCCAGCACGCCCTTGATGGTTTCGAGGATGTTCGTAAACCATGAGACGAGTCCGTTCCAGATGCTGCTAAAAATGTTCTTCACGGCTTCCCACGCACCTTCCCAGTCGCCGCTAAAAACGGCAATAAAGAAGTCCACGGTATTCAGGATTACGTCCAGTACCGTCGAAAGCGTGTCTGATATAAACCTGAATGCGCCTTCAAACACAGGGCCCAGCAGATTGCAAAAACCGTCCCACACTGCTTTCAGCACTTCGGTGATGCTGCTGAACTCGAAGCCAAGAGAGTTCAGCCGGTCAACGATGCCTTGGCAGAAGTTGCTGACCGTCTCTTTGATCTGTGTCCATGTGGCAATGATGTTCTCGCGGAAACCGTCGTTTGTTTTCCACAGGTGAGTGAAAGCTGCAACCAGTACGGCGATAACGGCGACGATAGCCAGTACCGGTGCGCTGATCCCGCCGAGGGCTGTACCCAACTTTCCGAAGATGCCGGTGCCGCTCTTCACGGCTACCATCAGTTTCTTGATGCCCTTTGCAGCGCTCGCGTAAGCCTTCATGCTTTTACCCACGGTGGATATTACCGTACCAAGGATTACGAGGAAGGGGCCGAGGGCTGCGATCACCAGTCCGATGGTTATGATGGTTTTCCGTTGCGCTTCATCCATGTTGTTCAGCTTATCTACAAATCCCTGTACAGCGGTGACGACCTTGCGGATTACGGGCATCAGCATTTCGCCAAAAGAAATGGCCAGCTCTTCCAGCTGGCTTTTGAGGATCGTGAGCTGTCCGTTCAGGTTATCCTGCATGATAGCTGCCATGTCTTCAGCAGATCCGTCACAGTTCTCGATGGCGTTGCGCAACTTGTCAATGTCTCCGGGTGCCGAGTTCATGAGGGCAAGGAAGCCACTCATGGCGTTCTTGCCAACGAGCGTTTCCGCAGCCGCTGCTGCCTCAGATTCAGACATCTTCGAAAAGGCAGTTCTGCAGTCTGCCAGAATATCTGAAAGCTCGCGCATACTGCCATCTGCATTTGCCGTTTGGATCGTGACCTCACCGAGAGCTTCACCGGATAGCTTCAGTTCTCCTTGCAACTTAGTCATCATGGTTCGGAGGGCTGTACCGGCTTGGGTGCTCTTGATACCGGCATTGCCCATGAGGCCAATTGCCTCAGCAACATCCTCTGCGGAATAGCCGAGGGCTCCTGCGACAGGAGCGCAGTATTTGAATGTCTCGCCCATCATGCTGACATTGGTGTTTGCGTTGCTGGACGCTGCAGCGAGGATGTCTGCGAAATGTGCAGAGTCTTCCGCCGTCAGACCGAATGCCGTCAGGGCGTCCGTGACGATGTCCGATGTCGTGGCGAGGTCTTCACCGGATGCTGCTGCAAGGTGCATGATGCCCTCAATGCCGGAGAGCATGTCTCCGGTCTTCCAGCCGGCCATCGCCATGTACGACATGGCGTCCGCTGCTTCGGATGCGCTGAACTTGGTCTTTTCGCCCATCTCGCGGGCCTTGTCCCGCAGGGCCTGCAGGTCGTCTCCGGTTGCACCGGAGATTGCAGCCACATTGGCCATGGCGCTATCAAAGTCTGCAGCTGTCTTTACGGCAGCTACGCCGAGGCCGGTAACTGCTGCCGAGGCTACGGAGATTTGCTTTCCTGCATTTGTAATGCTATCTCCGGCCTTTTCAAACTTATCCCCGGCTGCCGCGATCTTTTCCAACGTCACGCTGGTGGTCGCTGCCTGTTCCTGCAGGCGCTTGAGCTCTTGCTCGGTTTCGACAATTTCGCGTTGGAGGGCATCATATTTGTCCTGTCCGAGCTCACCGCGTTCCAGCTGCTCTTTTGCCTGCTTTTGTGCTTCCTTCAGGGTCTCCAGCTTTTCACTGGTGGAGGCGATGGCGTCCTTCAGGAGCTTTTGTTTCTGGGTCAACAGCTCAGTGTTCGTAGGGTCGAGCTTCAAAAGGCGCTCCACGTCCTTCAATGCTGACTGCGTCGTTTTTATGGAACTATTGACACCCTTTAAGGCTTTTTCGAGACCAGTGGTATCGCCACCGATCTCTACGGTAATACCCTTTATTCTACTTGCCATCACTGTTCACCTCCCTTAGAAGCGGTCGAAATCCTCCTGCGTGGCGACCTTGCTATAGGTCACGTTATCGTTCCCGCAGGAGGAACAGCGCCGTGGTCATTTCACGGGTGCTGGGATTTTGTTTTTTTTAACGGTTACATCCGTCTGCATGTTGGTGCCCCACAGTTCGATGATTTCCGGGAGCACCTCGTAGATAGAAAACATGTCGAACTGATGTAGGCAAGGTTTTCAAACAGCTCTAAATCCTCGATGGGGATATTCTCACCATCTTCAGTCTTGTTCTTGAATGCTTTCTCCAGCTTGGCAAAGTCCTTAAACACGTCACGCTGGAATTTTGCCCTGTACAGGCGGGGCACAGCGGCAGATGACTTGAAAGCTACCTTTACGCCGCTGATCTCGATTTCTTTAATAATCATGAGCTGCTGCCTCCATTATCGGTGCTACCGGAGCTGGAATAGACCGCGCTGTACCAGCCGTTGTAGGTGGCGCTGTCAGTGGTGTCGCCGGTTCTGGCCTTTACAAGACCATCGCTACGAGGATCCGCTGTGATGGACAGCTTCTCAGTGCCGGGCTGGATGGTGTCTTCTTTGGTCTCAGATTCGATGGACGGTCGGGCCGCGCTGCAACAGTACAGCACATGGCGAATTGCCTTTACATCACCGTCAAATTCAAACAGAAGTGCGAATTTCACGGATTCTGCAACATCGCTGCGTTCCAGAAGGACGCCTTTGTTGTCCAACGTTTCCTGCAGAATATCTGTACGGAACCACTCAGGAATTAGGGCCAGCTCCAGCTCACCGGAATAGCCGTTGTTTGTGGCCGATCTGAAATACACCACGCCGTCCGCGTAGAAGGGGCTTGATTCTCCTTCCGCGTCAAGGGAAAGACTGACCGCGCCGGGGATGGGCTCCGGTGTGTCATAGGAGTACGTGACGCCGTTGCTGGTTGTAGTCTCCGTCAGCACGGCGGCATGCACATTTTTCAGGTTGTACTTGATTTTGTTACCCATGTTTTTATGCCTCCATGTCGAAAATAAACAGAATTTCGTAGAGCTTTTCCGACTCTATCCACGTCTCTGTCTTGTCATAAAAAATGCCATGCTGATCCAGCACGGCTTCCACTTGTGCTTCGAGCTGCGGGTCTTTTTTATCCGTGTACAGCTCAATATGCACTTCGTTTATTTTGTAGTATGCGATGCCGTCTGCGGCAAAGTTGTTGTTACCGGGGATGAGGTATACCACGAAGGGTGGTTCCGGGGATTCGCCCTCGGCAAAGTGGTCGTAGGCAAACGGCAGGGACAGTTCCTGCATGATCTGCAAAAGCTCATCCATTCCGTATCATCCTCTCTATGTCCTGCTCCAGCTGCTCAATGCCGAGCTCTTCGGCAGGCGCGATATGCGGTTGTGCTGCCGTCCTGCCACCGTTGCGCTTGGCATGGCCGTGTTCCAAAAGATGCGGCAGGCCGGGCTTGCTGGAATGGACGGTGACCTCCAGCTTATTGGAGCTTTCGTCGGTTTTCTTGACCTTCCAGCTCTTTTTGTAGGCTCCGGTTCGTGCAGGAGCTCCGGCCTGTATTTCCTTACGGACGGTTTTACCTGCATTGTTGACGGCCTTTTTCATGCCCTCCGTTGTTACCTTGGCATAGTCCTCCAGCTGCTTCATGACTTCGGCAGCGAGGTTACCAACAGATGTATTTCCCATCGTCAGCGCCTCGCTTTCCGGCAGTGGAGCTTTATGCTCTTGCGCTTGTAGTTCTGGTGATCTACGGAGAGGATGTCATAAAGCTGCCCGTCGAAGTCAACGCGGAAGTTCGTGTTCGTGATAGCGGATACCAGCGCACAGTACCTGATCGTAAAGCAGGCGTTGGTGTCATCCACGGTGGTTGCTGCTTCCTCGGCTTCACCATTTGTTTCGCCACTTACGGTGGCAGCGCAGGTGTAGTAATCCTGCCATGTATTTATATGGTTGCCGATGGTATCGACCGTGGTTGTCTGCTGCTGGATTGTGATTCGGGTGTTCAGAAGCGCGATGTTCATTAGAAGCCCACCTGCCGTTCTCCGAAGAGCAGGTACCGGAGTGACATCACCAGCGTGTGGTGATCTGCTTCTTCCCGGTGTTCGTACAGATAGGCCACAGCATAGAGGGCTGCCAGCCGGGTCTGTTCGGTCACGCTTTGCTCAAAGGTCTCCGGCTCCACCCGCAACACATCGGCCACCAGTTTTTCGCCGGTCATGATGAAAGACTCGATCAGTTCATTATCGTCGTCGAAATCCACACGGAGGTATTTCTTTGTTTCTTCGAGGGTTAGTATCATTCTATTCTCTCCTGTGAATGAGCTCCGGCGATTACACCGGAGCCCTGAGTTTATGCCTTCATCTGCAGGCACTGAACTGCTTCGGGGAGCACCAGCTTACCGTCGACACGTTCCTTGGCGAGGAAGCCAACCATGCCGTTACCGGCAAACAGCTCGCGCAGCTCACCGAGGGAGCGACTGCCACGGTCACCGATGTTATAGTAGGAGAAATCGCCAAAGGCGATGGTCTTTGCACCGGCTGCGATAGTGGGCATGAACTGGGAAGTGTGGACGGGGTAACCGAGCAGACGGTCGGGTTCACCTGCGGTCAGGGCGGGCTGCCACATATACATGCCGTTGCCGTCCTTCAGCTTGCGGATCGCTGCAATGGTCTGATCGTTCATGATGAATACCGCGTTCTTGCGGTAGGGGCGCTTGAGGGAATAGACGAGGTTGATCACTTCGTCTGCGGTAATCGCGGTGCTGGATGCGGTGGTCACGCCGGTCTGGGCACCACCGGCCGCAGCAAGGATGCCAAGGGGCTTGCCGTTGCCGTCGCCGTTAATGAAGGCGTCTTCCTCCGCGTTGGCAAGAGCCTTGCCGAAGGCATCGAAGAGGTAGTTCTCGATATCGAACATGCTGTCGTACAGGAGTTCTTCAGTGACCTTGACTGCTACGTGCAGCTTGTGTGCATCGAGGATGATCTGGTCGAAGGTGGCGTCACCGAAAGTGAGGGATTCGCCTTCCTCAATCCACGCAGCTGCGGGGGTGGATGCAGCAATGTTGATCTTATGATCGCCGGAAGTGCTCAGACGATGGCCCAGTCTGCGGATCACGTTTTCCTCGGTCAGCTTGGTGATCAGGCGGGAGTCGTATTCGTCGGGGACGAGGTAACCGCCGTCTGCGTCCACGCCTTCCTGCATGATGTTGCTCACCTGACGGAAGTTGGAGCGGAGAGCGTTCAGAACGGCCTGCTTATATTCATCGGAAGCGCGACCGGTCTTCTTGGGCTTCTCGCTGCGGGTGTTCATGGGGTTCTCGGTGATGGGGGTGCTGGTGGGCTTATTGAGCTCGCGCTCCATAGCCTCCATGGCCTGCATGCGGTCGATCTCGGCAGAAATGTCCTTGACCCTCTTTTCCATCTCTGCGTAGGTCTTTGCATCCTCTTCGGACAGGATGCCGTCCTTGTCGCGCTTGGTCTCGACAAAGGCTTTGGCAGCGTTCCAGCTCTTATTGCGCTTTTCAATGAGTTCAGTGATAGTCATGGGTTATTTACCTCCAGTTTTTAATAAGATTGAGGCGTTCAAGGCATGTATCCGCCTTGACACCGGGTTTGGGGTCTTCCTTGTGTTCGATCCTACATTTGGCCGCGATCTTATCCATGAGGGAATTGACCACGGTCGCTTCGGTGAAGAGCATGGATACTGCAGGAATTTCCATGTTCTCGGTTCCGGCGCGTTTCATGATGTCGTCGGCAAAACCGAGCTCTACGGCTTTGGTGGCATCCATCCACGTTTCTGCATCCATGAGATGACTGAGCTTTATGCGGCTCATGCCGGTGCGCAGCTCGTAGGCATTGATGATGCTTTCCTTCACACTGTCCAGCATCTCGATTGCCTTCTGCATCTCGGTGTGGTCGCCAAAGGCAATGGTGGCGGGGTTGTGGATCATCATCATCGACACGGGCGACATTAGCACCTTTGTGCCTGCCATGGCGATGACGGACGCAGCCGACGCAGCAATGCCGTCTATCTTGATGGTCACATCGTGGGGGTATTCCATAAGCATGTTGTAGATTTGCGCTGCCGCCACGCAGTCGCCTCCGGGGCTGTTGATCCACACGGTGATGTTGCCGTCGCCGCTCATGAGCTCATCCTTGAAAAGCTGCGGGGTGACGTCATCGTCAAACCAGCTTTCCTCCGCGATGGTGCCGTTCAGGAACAGGGTTCGCTCCGCTGGGGCTTCCTCCGTTGTTGCTTGGTTCTTCCACGTCCAAAACTTCTTCGGTTTTTTCATCTTCGGTGTTTTCCTCCTTTCCATCGTCGGTCGGTGTATTTGCAAAAGCTCCTGCGTCTCGCAGCGGGAGCATATTGCCATTGATAAGGTATAGGTCTCCGCCTTCTTCGGCGGGTATCCTGTCGAGGTTTTCAAGCTCGCGGATGTCGTTTGCGCTCATCCAGCCGTTCTGTCGGCCTATGGCGTAGCCCTGCATTCGACTCTGGTAGTCGCCTCGCAGAAGTCCCTCGACGTTGAATTTCACGAAATACTGGCCTTTTTCGTCATCGTTCAGCAGACGTCGCTGGATGCCTTGCTCCCAGCGGGCCACCCATGGATCAAGGGTGTATTTCACGAATTCCAAAGACTGTTGCTCGATATTAGAAAAGCTCGATTTTTCGAGGTCTCCGATCATGTGCGGAGGGATCCTGAAAATTCGAGCGATCTCATTTATTTGGAATTTGCGGGTCTCCAAGAACTGGGCCTGCTCTGGCGCGATCCCGATGGGCGTAAACTTCATGCCCTCTTCCAGCACGGCGATCTTGTTCGCGTTGCCGCTGCCGCCGAAGGTGGACTGCCAGCTTTCGCGGATACGCTGAGGATCCTTAACGGTGCCGGGGTGTTCGAGGATGCCTCCGGGTGCTGCACCGTTAGAGAAAAACTTCGCGCCATATTCCTCTGTGGCGATGGCGAGACCAATCGCATTTTTTGCCATTGCGATGGGACTATACCCAACCAAACCATCAAAACCAAGACCGGGTATGTGCAACACATCTTCAGGCTTGAGGATGACAGTGCTGTCTTTCGACTGGATCGCTTCGTCGTTCTGGCGCATGTAGCTGTAATACAGTCGCCCGTGTTCGTCTCGGTCAACGGTCATCTTGTTCGGCATCAGTGGGTACAATCCAATGACCTCACCTTTGCCGTTGCGGATGATTTGCGCGTAGGCGTTGCCCCACAAAAGCAAGTGCGTCATGAGTGTCTCGCGGAATACGAAGCTCGACATTTCCGGGTTCGGCTCGTCATGGAGGAGACGGTAAAGTGGGTGCTCCACAGCCTTCTCTTTGCCGCCGTCGCTGGTGTACTTGTACATGTGCAGTGGCAGACCTGCGACGGCCTCCGAT
>SFJN01000014.1 GCA_004555055.1 Bacteroidales bacterium
CCTTTTCAGCTGTGCCGGTGTCAGGTTGTCCGAGGGGAGGGAGCAGCGTTTACTTCTGCTCCCTCTCTTCATGTGCCTGGCTCCGGCTGCGGTGCGTTTCTTCTGCAAAACGTCGTAGTCGAAGTCATTCATACCGGCTACCTCTTACTTCCCGGTGGTGGTCACCACGCTGCTGCCCTGGACCTCGACCCAGCCGTGCTCCTGCCGTGCCTCCATTTCCATCTTTTTCAGCAGGTTCTCCGTGATGGACTCCGCGATGACCCGGTTGGCCTTTGCCTCGGCCTCGGCCGCGATCTGCTTGGCCTCTGCCTCAGCGCGGGCCTGCATCAGCTTCGTCTCGTTCTGGACCTTGATGGTCTCCTGCTCAGCCTCGGCCTGCTGCTTCTTCTGGAGTGCGGTCACTCGGTCTGCGATGGTCTGCTGAAGCTGGGCGTCGGGATGTACGTCAATGATGGAGGCGTCGATGACCTCGATACCAAACTGTTCGTGCAGCTCCTGGTTCAGGAAGTCCGTCAGCTTGGAGTTGATGGCGTTGCGGTTGCCGGAATACAGGTCCATCATGGAGTAGTCTGTGGTGATTTCGGACACCTTGGCCTTCAGCACCGTGCGGACCCGGGTGTTCACGATGTCCTCGCCGTTCATACCCTTGAAGTTCTTATAGGTGTCGATGACCTTGGCGGAGTCATACCGGTAGCTCATCTGGAAGCTGATGCTGATGTTAGCGTTGTCAGCTGTCGCTACGGCGAAGCTGTCGTCGCCCTCGCTACCGTCCCGCTCATCCTTACTCAGGACCAGCTGTTCGTTGCCAACGGTGAACTCCTTGACCTTCTTGGTGGGGGACACCAGGTGCCAGCCCTGGGTCAGAAGCTCGTCCTGAACGCCGCCGGACATGGAATAGACCACGCCCACATAGCCGGTGGGGATGCGCTCCAGGCACATCACAGCGCCCAGCAGAGCCACAATAATCAGCACGGCGGACAGGATACCGCCAATCAAACCTTTACGCATTTTCGTTTCCTCCGTCATTTTCTTTCAATTTTTCGTCGCTGCCGAGGATTTCGGCAGTCTCATCCACCAGGCCGGAAGCCCGGGTGCCAATGCCAATAAACAGCTTTCTCAGCGCGAACCAGAGGCCAACAGCCCCGGCCAGCACCAACAGCCAGAAAAATGGGTTCATCTCAGTTCCCTCCAATACTTCAGCACGGTGTCCGCGTAGTCGCTTTTCCCGGGCTTCCCGGAGTTGTAGGCGGTCAGAGCTTCTTCCCAGGAATACTTGTCCATCAGCTCCGCCAGGTAGTCGCAGCCTACCCGGAAGTTCGCCAGGGGCTGTGTCAGGTCCGTCACACCCAGCCGCCGCATCCGCTCCTGGTGCCACTTGGGCTGGACCTGCATATAGCCGATGCTGTCTCCGCCGTCTCCGGCGATGTTCTGGTAGGTGCTCTCCTTTCGGATGACCGCCAGGGCCATCTCGAATGGGACGCCGCTCTCTTCGCAGGCGGCCCGGAGGCAGGCCTGTGTCTCGAAGTCCAGCGGGATGTCGTCCCGGAAGTAGCCCATCTCCACCAGCGCGGACTCGATTTTCTCGTTTTCAAAGTCCTCCCTGACCTCGTCCTCCGTGAGGTAGCAGCGCTCTGTGGCCGGAACATCGTCGCCAGGGAGCCTGCCGTCATCCGTACTCCGCGCGATCTCCGTCTTCTCTTCATACCGGGACTCGGCATACACGGTGGTGGCAAGCAGCGCTACCAGAAGAAAGAGGCACACGCCGATGATGGTCAGCATTTGCTCCCGCGCCCTGGCTCTGCGCTCCTCCCGTGTCCGACGGTGCTTTTCGCTGCGCCGCCGGGCCTGCTCTTCCTCCCACCGGGCCTCCTCCGCCCAGTAGTTCTCAAATCGTCTCATGTTCGTCCTCTCTTGATGGTGTTGGTATGTGGTTTTCAGTCTTTTTTGTAGAACGGGGTCTCGTATCCCGCACCGTTCAGAGGCAGGCCGGGTGCCCAGTCAATGGGCTTGGAAAAGATGGAGCACATCTCCTCGACGGACCTCCCCCCGAGGGGTTCTGAGCAAATCACCTCGTCGTGGACGTGCCCACGGATGTCCCAGCCGTCCTCGTCCAACCGCAGCATGGTGTCCCGCAGGCAGTCCCGAGCCGTCGCCTGGACCAGGTTCTCGAATATCCGTCCGCCCCAGGTCTCGATGCGCTCCCACTTTCGTGTCTTCTGCCCGACGCCCATGTAGCTGATGGTGATTTTCCCTTTCTGGAAACGGCTCTCCCCGTATTCCGGGTGGTAGTAGGCCATCTCCCGTCCGCTTGGAAGTCGCATCCACACGATGCCGCTGTCCCACCGGAACCGGACTCCTCCGACCTTGTCCACGGTGGTAGCCTTATGAACGATGCACCGGCGCATGGCCCTGTCCAGGGAGGACCACATCTCCGCAATTCTCGGATTTGCCTTCCGCCACAGGTCCACGGTTTGGGCCATTTCCTCGTTGGTCATGCCCATCTTGTCGGCACCAAAGGCCTTCAGCGCGTTGACACCGCCTCCGTATCCCAGTGCCAGCGTTGCGATTTTCCCCTTCTGCCGGAGCTCCGCGTTCTGTCCATGCTTCTCGACTGGCACACCGAACATCTGGCTGGCCGTGGCGCAGTAGATGTCTCCACCGTTTCGGAACACGTCCAGGACCCACTCCTCATGTGCAAACCATGCGGAAACACGGGCCTCAATGGCGCTGAAGTCGGCTACCACGAACCGGCATCCAGACTCTGCAATCAGCGAGGTGCGGATGAGCTCGGACAGGGTTCCGGTCACATTGGGATACAGCAGCTCCACCGTCTCATAGTCACCGGACCGAACCAGTTCCCGAGCTTCCGACAGGTCATCCATGTGGTTCTGAGGAAGGTTCTGCAACTGGACCAGACGACCCGCGAAGCGACCCGTGTGTCCTCCGAAGAACTGGAAGCACCCCCGGACATGGTCATCAGGTCCCGCGCACCGGACGAAGGCGTTGTACTTCTTGGTGGAGGTCTTGCTCAGCTTGGAGCGAATCTCCATGAACTGCTTCGCCTGGTCCGTTTTCAGGTTGGCGACCACATCCGCCACGGCCTTTTTATTAAGGGACGGGACCTCGATGTCCTCCTGCTCCTGGAGCCAGTCCTTTATCTGCTGGACACTGTTGGGGTTCTCCATGCCGGATACCGCAATCGCCTGCTCGGTGAGCTCGGCTTTGTAGATGGCGTCCATCTCCAGCGCGTGTTGCACAAACGGGAGGTCCGCCCTCATACCGTTCTCATTGATTCTTGCATCCAGGCACCAGAAGCGGTGCTCCACCGCGTCCGGCTTCCACCGAAGGAGGAGAGACCGGATGTAGCCCTCCGTGTCGACGTCTCTGGCGTTGTACTGCTTGAACAGCCCCCAGTTTTCCGGGTCCATATCAGGCGTTATCCACTCGGCGTAGTTCCACTTTTTCAGCGGCCTTTTTTGCGGGCAACAGAACTCTCGAATCAGTGCCGCGCCGACTCTCAGCTTGGCCTTGTCTTCTCCAATCTGTAGCGCGTCGCAGCAGGTCTCCAGCTTCAGGGGGAGGCCACAGTGTGCTGCCAGAATCATGGTGTCCTCCCACTGCTCCGGCGGCAGATACATTCCCGTGTGCTTCCATAGCCCGTATCGCTCGAAAGCGTTGTTCCATCCGGTCTTCAGTACGTCCTTGTGGTGGAGCGCATCCAGTATGTCCCTTGGGATGGACTCTCCGGCGGTCAGATCAATTACTTCCGCCGGGCCCCCGTCCACCGAAAAGCCGAAGAGCAGTATCTCGAAAGACGGGTCGTCGATATACCGGAAGCTCCCGCAGTCCTTGATGGGTACCTCGCTCTTCGTCTCCAGGTCGATGCCAAGGGTCTTCATCGGTTCTCACCGACAATTTCCACCTGATAACCCAGCAACTCAGAAATCTGGTCCACGGTCAGCTTTTTTGCCTCGCTTCGAGACCACAACAGTTTCCGGTGTTCGGTCACAGTGGACAGCGCCAAGGAGTAGAAATCGGATTCATTGATGAGCCCCCACACTTTCACGATGTCCAAATCGGTCATCTTTTTGTAGTAGTTCATCGGATTGGCCTTTTTGCAGGTCAGGTTCTCGTCGTACTCACTGTCGAGGTACCTCCAATCGTTGGTACCAGGCCGTACAAGGGCCCTGGTAAAACGACCGATTCTCATCACCATATACAGCCTGCCGTTCCGCAGCTGGACCACATAGCCGCTCCGCAGGTCCTTCAGATTCATGTTCTCGTTCATGCTGTATCCTCCAAAATATTGATGCTCGTCTTGGCGAAGCTGTTCTGCCATCCAACCCCGCAACGGAGATAGAGGCCAGTAATTGACGTTCAGAACTTTCTCCAGGTCAACCTCCAGCTCCGGTTTCCGGTAGGGTATCCTGGGGTACGCCGAAGCGTACCTCCAGGACTCCAGTCTCGCCGGGATGTACTCGGGCCGGTACATTACACCAGGTCGCCGAAAGCGGCGTCGGCGCTCATACCGGTACCGGAGAGCTTCTCACCGTCCTCCAGCTTCAGCACGTTGTTCAGGCCACAGCTGATACCGCAGGCACCGCTGTTGTTGTAGGGGAAGAAGTTGATGTCGGCGGCACCGTAGCAGCCAGAGTAGAAATCCTCTTCGTCCAGGCAGTCTACCAGCATACCGTTCTCCAGCATCTTGACGCCGGGCTTACGCTCAGAGGAGGCATTGATGTACAGGGTGTTGGCGAACACGGGGTCGTCGGGACGGTCCTCGTCGCCGTCGTGGACCACGGTCTTCAGGCGGCCCTTGGGGGCGCCGAACTTCTCCTTGTACAGGGCCTTGGCGCCCTCGATGGCCTCGTTGATGAGCTGGACGGCCTGCTTGTCGTCCTTGCTGATGACCAGGCAGCAGTCATACTTCATCTTGCCGGACTTCTCGTTCTTACGGGGCTGGAAGACATGGGAGTAGCTGAAGCGGCAGTTGACGCGGACATTCGTCTCCGTGAACTTCTTGTTGACGTTTTTCATGGTTTGTTGTTCTCCTTTTTCAAAGTTGTGATGGTGTTGGATTTATTCCACGAGGTCTGCGAATGCAGCCTCGGAAGAATTGATGGCCAGGCGCTTATCGGATTCGGGTACCAAGGTCGGAGCGCCTTCCCCCTGGGTACTGAATTGGCCAAGCACAGCCCGGAACGCCTGCTTGCCCATGAGCTTTTCTGCATCGCCGACGCTGATGACGGATTTCTTGTAAATCTGGTCGTCGGAGTACCCGGCGCGGCTGAGCTGGTCCACGACGGCATCCTCGCTTGTCCATTTTCTCGGGGGCTTTCGTCCGGCCACCAGTTTGAAGCCGGGCCATCTCTGCCCCTTCATGGCCTGCGATCTGGCGTAGTCTTTGATGTCCTTCAGCCAGTCCTCAGCAACATCCGCGACCTCCAGGATTTTCGGAATCTCCTCGTCGGGAATCACACCCGGGGTGTCCAGCCCTCCCTGGAAGATGCTCATGGCCTTCGCTGCTCTGTGGTAGCAGAGCGCTCTGGCGGGGCAGAACTGGCACCACTCTCCGGCGTCATACTCGCCCTTACCCTCCCAGGCCAGCTGTGCGTTTGGCTTGATGGACTCTCCCCAGGCCAGCAGGTCCTTTTTGGACAGCGTCTCAACGGAGATGTTGTCCCGCCCGGGTTGGACAATATGGTTCTCCACGGTCTTGAATCCGTAGAGCTCCTGCCAGTAGACCGTGGCCCCGAGACCGTACAGCCGAATCTGAGGGTTCTCCACTGCGGATACCGGAACACCGATGCCTGCCTTGTAGTCCATGACCACCAGAATCTCGTCCGAGACGATGGTGGCGTCGCTGGTGCCGAAGCATCCGGGAGCGAAGCCCGTGATGTCGTATCGCTGCTCCACGAGAAGCAGCGCGTCCTTGCAGTGCTTCTTCGCCTCGTAGTAGCGGCCCATCACATGGTCCACATATACGTTGGTACTCCAGTCCAGGTCCTTCCAGTCCAGGTCAGGGGCGCTGTCCTCCAGCTCTTTTCGCATGGCCTTAAAGGTAAAGTCGTTGATTTCTCCGAGTTCTTTCCGCAGCTTCAACTCTGCCAGCGCGTGGGCTTTTGTTCCCCGCCGGGCAAACGGTGAACCGGAGTCACCGAACCGTTCCCGGAACTTTTCTCCGAGCCTGGCTGACGGTGGGCAATGGATGGCCCACCTAACCGCGCTACTGGGGGACAGAATGGAGTGCAGTTCAGGCGGCATCGGCAAGCTCCTGTTTCACGGCCTGCATGACGTCGGCATACCGGCTCTCTGGCAGCGCGGAGAAATTCCCGGCCCCGAACTTCCGCAGAAGTTCTGCCACGTTGACGCCCTTCAGTCTCGCCGAGGCAAGCGCGGCGCGTACCTCAGCAGGCTTGAAGGTCTCGACTTCCGGTTTTTCGGAACCGGGCTTCTCCGGCTCCTTTTCTAATTCCGGTTTACTGTCTCGGCCTGCGGGCCTCCCAGTATTTCCATCACCAGTTTCACTGGTTCTTCCTTTCACGTTTTCTTCAGGTTCAGGTGCAGGCGTCTCAGAGGGAACCTCTAAGGATTCTTTAGTGGTTCCTTCATCGGGGTCTCCAGGGAATGAGCTTGACTCCCCAACTTCGTCATTGGGGTCGTGGCGGTTCTCTTTAGTGCCATCGTGCTTGATTGCCAGGTGCTCCAGCGTGTTGATATTAAACAGAAGGTCTCCGAACCGTTCGTCCTTCATCTCAGCGCCGGAGGTTTCTGCGATAGCGGTATACGCTCTGGCGATAGCGGCCTCCAGGATGGTTCTCTTCTCAGCACTGGTCATGCCTGCTCAGCTCCTTTCGCGCGGTGCAACAGGGTGAGCTCGTCCCCAACAACGAGCGCCAGCTTGCCCTTCCGCTCCTTGGACCGGATTTTCACGGCATATCCAGCTCCGATGGGGGTCTGATTCACTTCCGTGATAACAGCGACATCGCCGCGCTCATAGGGCTCCAGGAAAGGAATGACGTGAATCGGATTGGTAATTCGGACGATGTCTCCGACCTGAAACTCAGTCTCACCCTTCGGGGTTTCCGCCTTTTCCGGCTCGGCTGCCTTCTTGGGCTCCTTTTCAACCAGGTCTTCCGCAGTCGCGGCCCGCACAGACTGGACTTTCTCGCCGCCAAATTCGCTCCACCACTGCTTAATACGCTTGGGTCCGAACTCAGCTTCGTACTCGAAATACTCGAGAGACGCGTCGTATTTCACGTTCGTGACGGTCCCAACCATTCCTAAGAAATTTTCCAAAATGGGTACATTGACAGCGACGACTTTGTCGCCGGTCTTCCAGCGGGGCTTGGGCTCCTCTTTGGCCTTCTTTGGCTCGTCATCCTCCTGGTGCTCCTCGAAGAAGTCCTTGCCGAACAGCCGGTCCAGGGCCACCCTGGCACCGATGTAGGCGTCGTACTCGTCCTTGGGGTTGCGCTTGGCGTGGGTTCTGGTGATGCCGGAAATCTTGAACTCGTCGCCCAGGATAGTCGCGGTGGTCTCGTCACCGTTCAGTCGGATGACGATGGTTGCAGGGATAGGGTACTGTTTCTTGTTCATGTTGTCCTCCTTACACGATTTTGGTGATGACTCTTCGTTTCGGCGTGTTTTCGGGCTCAACGGTTTTCGGTTTCGGGGTGAACATAAAGGTCTCCAGCGCCTCGGTTGGGATTCGGACGGCTCTCCCGATGTGGATTGCTCCCAGGCTCCCGTCCTTCACCAGCCGATACACGGTGGACCAGTGGACGTTCAGCCGCTCCGCAGCTTCCTTCACAGTGAAGCAGCGTCCCAGCGTCATCGGCTCACTCATGTTCGGTTCCTCCTTTTGCGGTTTGCGAAAGTCCACTTTCGGTGAACTCATGTGCCAAAAAAAATTTCGCCCTGATTCACTCCATAGACTTCGCACAGCCGCTTTACCTGGTCCATACGGGGAGAACGCTTACCAGATTCCCAATTTGAGATGGTTTTCTGGCAAACATTCAATTTCTGTGCCGCATCCTTCTGCGTGAGGTTCGCATTTACTCTCGCAGCTTTCAGGCTCAGTCCGTTTGGCATTTCAGTTCACCTCCTTCAGTTCGCTTTCGGTGAACTCAGCGTACCACAACTTTTTCGGCTTGTCAACACCCAAAGTGAATTTTTGTGAAAACCCTATTGATTTTTGTTCGCCTTTGGTGTATTCTTGTCCTACGACAAAGAGGAGGTGGAAGACTTGGAACGGAGTCTTGAAGAACAGCGTCAGACAGTAGCTCATAACTTATCTGTGGCTCTCTCCGAGCGCGGCAAGACACAGAGCGATCTGGCGGTGTTTTGTAAAGTCGGAAAATCTACAGTATCTAATTGGTGTACCGGATTGAAAAAGCCGAAGACCGAGACCCTGGCCAGCATTGCCAGATGGCTGGATGTTCCTATTGAATATCTGATTGGGTCCGGGATTTTTGAAGATTGGAAGTCCATCAACGCGGACCGACTGGGAGTCCTCGATTCTTTTCCTGAATGGTGCGACGACCAGATGTGCTCCGTTATCTATAACATTTCGAGAACGTGCCCAAAGGTCAGCGATGAGGTCGACTTTGCGAATTTCATCAATGAGCAGGTATCGTCTATTAAACATCGTATTGACGGCTCCTGGGATATAAAGCTGCGGAATCCAACGGGGAACGGGCCCCATACAAAGATTACTGATGACCAAATCAAAGCGGCGTTCTTCAACGGCGCTGACCCTTCCCTCACAAAGGAAGAGCAGGATGCCATGTGGGACGAAGCGAAAGCCTTCATTGATTTTAAGCTCCAACAAAGAAAGCGGAAGGAGACCTAATGGCGGACCTGCTCTATCTCTATAAGTACGCGGAAAAACATCATATCGACGTGGACTGGTTTTCGCTACCGGTCACTCCGTCTCTGTCCGTGAAGTTGCCGGACAACAGCTGTGCCATTGGCATTGACCCCTGGAAAATGGAGACGATTGCCGAAGAGACGGTGTGCCTGGCGCACGAGCTCGGTCACTGCGAGACGGACAGTTTTTACGACCCGACTACCGGTTTGCCCGTGAAGCAAAAATGTGAGAATCGCGCTGACCGGTGGGCTATTCAGCGGCTGGTTCCTCGTCGAGAGTTCTTCAGAGCCGTCGAATCCGGCTGCACAGAGGTATGGCAACTGGCGGACTACTTCAACGTCACTGAAGAGTTTATGAGAAAAGCCATGTGCTACTATACAAACGGCAATCTGGCCTACAATCTTTATAGCTGAGGGGGATGTACGGGTGGGCGACATAAAAAGAATAGCCAATGAGCTAATTCGAGATTTTGGCCCTGTCGTTCCGATAGCCTGGGTACTTACCTGTTATGACCTCGGATGTAGCTGGGTATTGGAGAGACCATTACGAGGCGCTATAACATTCGTCATCGCCATTTTCGCCGTCAGCGTTTTATATGGAATCGGTATCCTCGTTCTCGCAGGAGAGTCTCCGGAGAAAAAACATGAAAATGGAGACCCATCATGGACCTTATCCCAGAGGCTGGTTCGCTTGTTGGTTCTGATTGTCTTAATGATACTCATAACGGTCAGACTCGCCAATAGCGAACCACCGTCAGATGTAATATGAGGAGGTCGGCGTCATGAAACTGTATACGCTTGCCCGCTGGGTCGTTTTCGGAAAAGGGGACAGCAGCGATCCGGTCGAGTTCGACATCGAGGTCACCGATGAGCAGTATGAGCTGCTGTCCAGATGCGAAGAAGAGGGGGTCGATTTTTACGACCTCCCCGACGAGGCGCTTCGCATTGGCACTTGTATCATTGCTGAGGAGCTGTCGAAGTCCGAGCTGCGTGAGTCCATGGACCCGGACGACCAAGAGAACCTCGAGTATTATGACTACCGAGTCGGATTTTGGGGCCCAAACTGGAACTGAGAAATAAAAAAAACCGTCCTGGCGCTACCAACACCAGGACGGCGATGCAGAAAACCACATACCAACACCATCACGAGTCGAAAGGAGTCTCTGCGCTTGCAGTATAGCACAGCAGAGGGCTCTATTGCAAGGAGGAATTGAATATGGCAAGAAAAGGTTATCTCACCGCGTCGTTCACCCTGCCGGATGGCAAACGCAAGTACGTCTACGCGAAGACCCAGGAAGAGCTTGACGAGAAGGTATTCCAGCTGAAGATGCAGCTCCACATGGGAGTCGACCTGAGCGACCAAACCACAGTAGGGGAGCTCATCCAGCTCTGGTATACCGCAGAAGTGGCACCCAACATCAAGTCCAACACCGCGACCAACATCAAGTGCGTCCTCAACAAGCACCTGCTGCCGCTGTGCTCGGAGTACACCGCGAAGGAAGTCACGCCTGTTATGGTCAAGCTGTGGCTCAATGAAACAGGGAAGCTGAATAAGAACGCCGCGAAGACCTGTCTGCGGGCCCTGAAGGGGGCGTTTCAGCTGGCAGAAGAGAATGGCGTGGTCCTGAAGAGCCCGGTCCTGGCCCGGTATAAACCAGGCGGTTTTGATTACAAAGAACGGGAGGCGCTGGAGCCAGATGCCGAAGTGGCGCTACTGGACGCCGTGGAAGGAACCCGGGCATATCTGTTTGTGTGGTTCGCCTTGGCTACAGGAGTCCGAAGGGGAGAAGCCTGTGGGCTGCGTTGGGACTGCGTTGACCTGGAGAACGCCACGGTCCACATCTGTCGCAATCTGGTGTTCCTGGACCATACCAAAACAGAGCTCCGGGACACCACCAAAACCCCTGCCGGTGACCGGGTCATCCCCCTTCCGCTGGACCTGAGAGACGCGCTGCGCGAGGAGAAAAGCCACTCAGAATCCCTGTTCGTGTTTCACGACACCAAGGGAGCTCCTTTCTGCGCCGGGTCCTTCAAGCAGTTCTGGAAGCTGGTGTCCGATAGGTACGGACCGGAGGCCAAGCAGACAGCCCGCATCCACGGGACCAAGACGGACGACAACGTCACGCCTCATGTCCTGCGGCACACCTACGCCACCCGCTGCTTCGAGGCAGGTATGGACATCAAGGAGGTCCAATATCTTATGGGCCATGCGGACCCGTCCGTAACCCTGAAAATCTACACGCACTACTGTAAAAAATCCCGTGAGGCGGCCACCTTCAGCAAGGCCAGAACCGCCAGGCAGCGTACCACAGCTGTACCACAGACGGCTTCTACCGGTACCGAAAACTAAGTAATTACAAGTAAAAGAAAACCGCGAAAAATCCACGAACCCGTTGCACCGCAGCACTTTTATGTATCGAACAATGCTCCCCGAGGACTAAGAGTCCGCAGGAGGCAAAACCACTGCGCTGCAATGGGTACAAGGCACATGGTACATAGCCTGTACCACATCTGTACCACATAACCCTCTGCTGTGCAAAACAAAAGACCCTCGATGAGCTCATCACTGAGTCCACCGAGGGTCTTTTTCTGGTTATTTCGCGGCCTGCTTCCGCATCTGGTTCAGCTTATTCTGAACCATTTGCTTGCTGTAACCGCGAACGGTTTTCCCGACGCCCAGGGCTTCAAACAGCGCCTCATACTGCTTCTTCGTCAGATTCGGGTAGGCGCTGTACACGGCCTCCATCGTCTGGAGACCTCGGCTGTTCTGGATGGTTTTCGGATTCCCGTCATCATCCGTCTGGTCCTTGTACTTCAGGCTCTCGATTCCAGCGGTCTGTGTTTTCAGCGCCGCATACTCCGCAGAAGAGATGCCATAGCTGTCGGCGTTGACCGCTTTCTGCGTAGTACCTTTGGTCTCTCCCCCGAGCAGGTCCTGCTTTGCCAGGTCTGCGGCATAGGAGTAGATTTCACCGACAGCTTTTGCCTTGTCCTTATCGGGCATCTTCCGGTACACCGAACTACCAGTCAGGTCGGTCAGCATATCGTAAGCCGTCTGCCCGCGCAGAGTCGCGTAGTTCACATACTCTTCAGCGGTCAGGTCCCGTCGCTCGCCGTCAACCGTCAGGTACTTAGGAGCTTTGGACGGAAGCACACCGGTTTCTCCCGTGGCGTCATACAGTCTCTGGAGCTCCCGTTCCATATCGCTGGTTTCCGGGATGGACTGATAAGCGGGGCTCAGGAACTGCGCGAAGGCGTTCCCCAGCTTCGACTCGTAGTTCTCCTCCATCCGGCCCCACTGGTCGATGTACGGAATCTGGTTATAGGACCAGCCCGGGACCTTCTGACTCAGCTTGCCCAGGGAATACTGGACTCCCGTAGGAACGCCAGATGTGGCATCCGTATAGGTCGTTCTTCTGGTATTATCCATAGCCCGGTTCAGCTGTCCGGTAAGAGTCGGGACATACTGGAGGCCATAGCTCCACAGAGAGTTCAACACCAGACTAGGAAGCGCCGCAACAGTCTTCGTGTTGGAGATATTCTCAATCAGGCTGTTGACACCCTGGAGCATGGACATCTCCAGCATGGGGTCCGTGATGCGCGTGGCAGCCTTCGTCACAGCGTTGAGGTCCAGACCTTCCTCTGCGGCGATCTCAGCGGTGTTCGCGCCAACCAGAAGCGGGATAGCTTCAGGTGCCAGCCAGTCGATGGTATAGGACCGTCCGAACAGGTTAATCGAATAGGACTGATTGCCTTGCAGCTCCCAGAACTCCTTCTCCTTGTCGTCGTCATCGGGTCCGAGCGCCGTGAGTGCGCCCATCTTGGTCAGGAAGTAACCCAGAGCGAACAGGCCAGAACCGGTCAGAGACTTTGCGAACTCGTTGACCAGGTCGCTGCCGGTAACGTTTCGACTTCCCTTAGCGGCGCTTACGGTATCGACTGCGGTCTTAACCAGCCCCAGCGGACTGTATTCGACGCCCCGGACCAGGATATTGGCGGGGGTCTTGCGGAACGGCAGGATACCTTCGACGACTGCGTTCACGGCTTTCTTCGCCTTGTTGCTCCCGGGGTTCTTGAACCGCATACTCAGTACCATCTCAGAGAAGGCATTGTTGTCGCGGTAGGTGGCCTCGGCAGCCTCCTTGATGGCCAGCAGCCGTCCCTTTTCGCGGAGGGTCTCAGGAGCCGCGTCCCAGGTCGTATGGTTGGCCGCCATGAACCTGGCCAGAGAGTCCGCGTAGGTGAACTTGCAGAAGATGGCGTCTCCGCTGTCCATGGCGGTATTGACCACCCGGCGGTAGCCTTCCAGGACCTTGTTCTTATAGATGCGGCGCTTGGAGTCAATGCCGTTCAGGTAGGACATTTTCTCGTTGACCTTGCCGCCGCTCAGGATGACGTCCCTCACGCTGTCGAAGTCCTTCATGGCAGCCTTATAGGTAGCGCTGTCCCGAACCACAGACCGGGTACGGTCGATTTTGACTCCTGCCTTCTCCAGCGCTCCCTCGATACCACCAGCCACGGTCTCCTTGACTTCACGGGGAACCTGGAAGAAGAAGTTTCCGAGGACATTCCGAATCTGGGTTCTGAAGTTGCCCAGCATCGCCAGGTAGCGCCAGTTGTTGAGCTTCTCGGAAAGAGAGGCGGGCATCTGGTCCGCAATATTCTGCTGAATCTGTCCGAGCAGGAAGTCGCGTTCCGTATCCGTTTTGGCATTGCGATAGGCGTCTACCAGTGCCGGGTCCAGCTTGATTTCGTTCTGCTCAGCCCAGGCGGCAGGGTCAAAGCCCTTTTTCTTTTCCGCCTTGGTCCGGTTGCTGTCATTCAGCTGGTCTACTGTCTTCTGGATACCGTACAGCCGACCCTCGGGAGACAGGGTCTTCAGAATCCGAGCTGCCTGGAGGCTCTGTCCTGTACGGTGCATCAGGTTGGAGTAATCCGTGAGGAGCTCGACATACTGCTCTCCGCTCAGGTCCGAGTTACCGGCGTTGTTGAGCAGCACAGCACCTTCCGCCACCAGGTCAGCAGAGGTCTCACCGGCTCGTACCTTTGCCGTCCAGTCTGTGAGCGAGGTCTGCCAGCCGTTCTTCTCGATGCGAGCCCGAGCCCGGCGGGAGACAACATCGTTTTTCACAGGGACGTCCGCCAGTTTTCCGTCCAGCACGGCCTTCTGAATGTCGGCCAGTCGCTTTTCCGGGGTCGCCTCGGCCTCCATTACGGTTCTGGCGGTGTCGTGGACACGGGTCTTCTCGTCGATTTTTCTGGGCAGGTTGACTTCTCGGATAGGGTTCTCTCCCGCCGGAACCGTTCCGTACTTCGTCCGCAGGTCCTCAATCTCCTGCTTGACGCGGTCACGGTCCTTCTGGTCGGTGAAGCCCTCCAGGTACCACTGCTCGAACTCCGGGGTGATGGAATACCGAATATCGGTGCTCTCTGTCGGTTTCTTATTGGACACATTCTTGATTTGACTGGCGTCCCAGGCGACCCAAATATCGCCGTATCCGTCTTTCCAGTGTAGCCCGTCATTTCCGGTGACCTTTTTCAGCACATCGAGGATATTGTTGTTCTCTCCGGTATATGCCTTAACAACTTCAGAAATGATGTGCTGGTCTCCGTACTGACTTCTCAGCAGCTTATCCGCGTACTGCTCAATGACATCGTCTCTCGACAGGGAGCCGGGTTCGAGACTGAGCTCGTGGAACATACCCTTTTCAAAGAACCAGTCATAGTTTCCGTTCTTCAGAATTTCAACGACCTGGTCCTTAGTCAGCGTATGTTGATAACCGGACATCTCAAATGGGTTTGTGATGTTCAAATAGGTTTCATAGAGCTTTGCTCTGGTTCCGGGAATTTTGGACTTATTGACCGGCTTCATGTACTGCCGAGCGTTGTTCTTGTCTGTGAAGTAGAATCCGGGTCCGTAGGAGGACATCAGAGAAGACATATACTTCGGTAGCTTGAACTCTGTAAAGCCTCCATTCGGGGTACCGTGATAGACCGGGGTCAGCCGACCCTCAGCGTCACGCACTTTAGAGTCCTTGAAAAATTCCTGCTGTTCTTTTGTCAGCTCACGCCCCGTGCTGTCCTGCGTGATGCTGAATTTTCTTTCACCAGGATTCTTGACAATCGGGTTCACCTGGCCTACAATAGTGTCAGAGTCGATGCCCGACAAAAGACCGGAGCTTTGGTATCCGGCGTTTGTCAAGATGGGGTCGATTCTTTCTTTTTTGTAGTACACCAGTTCGCCCCGGTTCACTGCATCGGAGAAGAACTTACCGAAGTCATCCCTGCCGTACATAGAGGTCACGACATGAGCGGGACCCTCTACACCGTCATAGGCGAGGTTGGTTCCATTGGCCTTCACCGGGATGATAATAGGACGGTCCCTATAGTCAGTCTCGGTGGTAACGAAGACCAGGGACTCCGGTCTACCCTTTGCCACGAGCACCGCAGCGGGGCTCCGCAGCAGCTCAGGGATGCGGCTGACCTGGTCCACCGTCAACTGGTGGTTGTGCTCATTGATGACGTTTCCGGCGCTATCCTCACGCTTTCCGAGCATCTGCCGGATGTGGTCCTGCGTGACGACCAGTGCGTAGTCTCCGTAGCCCAGCTCCTGCATCATGGGGTTGGGCTCCTTCTGTACATACAGGGCACTGTCAGTCAGGCCATACTGGTAAGAGGTACCAGGCTCCAGGACCTCATTCAACCGATTCTTGGATACCAGGTCCACCTGTTCAGCGAAACTCAGGCCCGTGTCCGCGATGATACTGTACCGCACCTTACCGCTCTCCTGAAGTTTCACGCCTGCCTTTTTCAGCTCATCGCGCAGAGACGGAGTCACCACGTTATCAGGGACGGCGATGTCAGTACCATCCAGAAGCGTCTTGTACATAGACGCGACCTCGGAGTCCGGAACGATTCGAACCGGCTTGATCCATCGAGACAGGAACACCTGCCGCTCGATGCCCTTTTCCTTACGAATCTGTCCGGCGACGGTGCCGGTGTGCCAGGAGTGCCAGCCGACAGAATCCTTTGCGTACTCCGCGTGATATCCGCTGGTCACCTCGCTGACAGGAACCTCACACTCCACGGTGACCAGATTGTCTCTGGTGTACGCTCCGGTAAACTGGTCGTTGATGACCAGGTTGGAGGAGTGCATATACGGGTTGTAGGCGGCCTCAATGCTACCGTTACCCTTTCCTTTGTCCAGCTTGAACTTGTTGCCGTTCTTGATGAGTTCCGGGTGCTCCGTGGCCTGTTCCCACTTGCCCAGTTCGCTGGCGTCCTCAAACTTCCCGTTGATGCGGGAGGCCATCGGAGGATAGAGCTTCCCATCAACCAGCTGCATGGTCTTATAGGTTTTGATGGTCTTCTGGTTGTTCAAGAAGTCCAGAGTGTCCTTGTCCTCGACCAGAACAGAATACTTTTTCTCGGTGTCGTAGAACGCCATACCGGAGTCGTCCTTACCGGCTCTGGCCTGAATCTCAGCAACACTCTTCTCGACGATATCGGCAGTCTTGCCGGGGTCGTTTACTTTAGAGGGCTGGACGATACCCTTGATGGCCTCATCGCGTAGCAGGAACCCGGCATCAAATCCGGTCACATCGATGGCCTTCTGCTCGTGGTAGCTTCCGTCACGATTATAGGCGGACCGGTCCACCAGCATCTTCCAGTATCCGCTGTCCTTGGAGAAATCCATATCGGCGTGGTACACCCCGTTGGCATCCCAGCCAGAGAACCGGGGATGCAGACCGATGGACTCACAGTAATCGACGAAGGCCTGTCCATTCGCGTCCGCCTGCTCGATAGTGCTGGTTCTGTCCCAATACTCAAAGGGCATTACGGTCTTAGCTTGATCCTTAGTCAGGAACACGCCGAAGCACTCAGGGTCGTAGAACGACTCACCAGAGTCCCGGACCTCGGGGCTCAGATACTTCCGGTCAATGGCACTGGGCTGGCCGTCCACGTCCTTTCCGTAGAACCGCTTATAGAGATTGTGCAGCACATCATTTCTGCGCAGGATCTTCTGGTCCGCCTCGCTGAGCATACCGACATTACCAGTCAGGATACGCAGACGGAGGTCATAGGCGGCCTTCTGCTCCGGCGTTGCATTCGCGTCAGAGTGGTCTGTCTGATAATTGGAGTAGTCCGTGCGTTCCTCAACATTCTCTCCGACTACCTTCATAAGCGACACATATCGGCCCTCACTGGCGCCGGACGCATGGTACGGGATAATGAAGGTAATGCGGTCATCTGCCATACACAGCCGGATGTGCTCGTTGTTAACGCCTACCATGATGGGCTGCACGTTATCATATTTCGCAGAGAGGTTGAACGCGTCTTCTGCGTTCATGCCGGTAACGGACGAGAACGTCAGGGTCTTGCTTCCGTCCGGGTTCACCCGATAGCCGATACCAAGAGGCATCAGGCTGCAGTTAACCTCACCGTTGACAGAGGCGAACATGGGTACGCTCTCAGCCACCTTCGTGTACAGCTGCACCTTTCCGCCCAGGGACTGCATCTCGACGAAACTAAGCAGGTAGTCCAGAGCGTACTCGAAGCGGAAGTCGCTGGTGGACTGATACCTCTGACCATTCAGCAGGTTCTGCGCCTTGATTTTCGCCCGAGACTTCTGAAGCGCCTTCTGGGCTGCCGGAGTCAGCTTACCGTTCTTCCCCTTCAGGAACGGGTTCTTTTTGGGGTCTCCGAGATCGGCCTTGTTCAGGTCGCTGATACCAGCGCCACGCAGAATCTGTCCGAGGTGCTCATCTGCATACGGTGTTGCGGCCTTACCCATGGCGGGCCCACGAGTCGTGCGGTACTTCCAGCTTTCGGGATACTGCTCGGCGAACTCCTTACCGGCGTTGATGTTGAACAGAATCTCAGAAGGGACAGGCTCGTAGTTCTCAGAGAGGCGGACATCACGCAGCCAGGTCCAGTTGTCCAAGATCTCGATCTGATTATTCAACTTATCCAGTTCAGCGTTCTCAGCCGCGGTCAGCTGCGTCTCACCGGTGAGCCGTTCCAGGTTCTGCTTTGCGGACAGCTCGTTCTTCCGGAGGACCAACTCCTTGTACATCGCCTCTCTTGCATCGCCATTCAGCTTAGGTTTGCCGGTCTTCTTGTCAGTCTTGATTTCGTATCCGCGCTCCACCATGATGTCATAGATGCGGTCTTCCAGCTCGGCGATATCCCGGCGCAAAACCGTCTCATCGGCGTTGGCGTACTGAACCTGAAGCTGGTTCATCTTGTTGAACAGACCGCCGAGGCCAACCCAACGGCTGAAGACGTAGCACACAGGACACGGAACCGGCTCTCCGGCCTCATGGGTATTCTTGTACACGACGTTTACGATCTCGTCCTCAGTCAGTCCACGGCCCAAGCGCATCATGGTCTCGCTCATCGCGTCGATGATGGCCTGTGTCTTCACGCAGATGGTGGTGAAGTCCACGGTAGTGCTGTACTGAGGATCGGAGTTCTTGGTGTAGCCAGCGAACCGGCTCTTCTGGTTGACGGTAGCCGGATCACGGGGACCAGACTCCAAAGGCTGGAAACCAACAGAAGAGCTCACAGCCCACAGAAGATCGATGTCCTGGGTCTTCAGCATCATGTTGTACAGGTCAGAGAAGAACTTCACCTGCTGTCCGGCTTGCTCTTTGGTAATCAGATTCGCGTCAACAGCGGACTGGATAACTGCGCCGAGGGGTGACTTGCGGATGTGATCCTCAGTCACTTCATCGACTGCGTTTCCTTTGGAGTCCTTGAACACGGTCACCTGCCCGTCCTTCTCGAAGGTCAGGCCAACCGCCTCAGCCATAGAGTCGATAGAGTATTTCTGCTCGGTGGTCTGCATCTCTGCGTCACGCTGCGCACACCACTCGTCGATGATGGGCTTGATGACATCCTGAAGCTGGTCAGCACCGTACCCATTTCGGTTCATACCGGCATAGGCATCGCAGATAATTTCTTCTCTGATATCTGCGCGGAGCTGGTCTCTGGTCTTCTTGTCCGCCTGGGCATAAACATCAGCATACTCGCCCAGATAAGACGTGAACATAGCCTGTCTCTGCTCCGGTGTAGTGGCATTCTTATAAGCCTCGACGCAGCGCTTGTACAAGTTCGTGTGAGTAGAAGTCCGGTCACGGAAGAAGTATTGATGCCCGGCTTCATGGTCGCACAGCTGCTCAAAGGCGAAGAACGGGCTGTCAGACTGTACGATGGACTCGACGCCAAGATGCGACACACCGTCACAGTAGCGGTTCGTCCCGGGGATGGGAATCCGGTCCACGGCAGCCCGCAGACGAATGCCGACGCGGGAGAACTTCTGGGTCTGTCTCTTCATGTCCTCAGACCAGGCGGTCTCAGACACCTCGTTGAAAACAGTACGCCCATCCGCAGCCGTAGAGGTGCGAACAGGCGCATCGTTATTCAGAAGTCCTCCAGATCCTTCTCCATGTCCTCCAGGAACTGCTTCAGCACCTTCGGATCGGGTTCCGTACTCTCCCCGCGCTCCGCTTTCGCTTTCAGCTCGTCCTGTGCCTTCATAAAGTCCTCCAGCATCCATGCCGGAACGCTGGTCGGATTTCCCTTGTAGTCCGGCACCGTATACCGCACTCTGTCCTTGTCCATTTCTGCTGTCCTCCTTATTGTAATTCAGATCCTGCTGTCGCTTTACTTCGCGCTGCCACAGGTCCTCTGCTTCCGCTTCCGTGAGCTCAGATCCTGTGGGGGCGTTACGAACCATATCCATGAACTGCATATGGCTGAGACGCTGACCACGGAACTCCACGGTCTGGTTGTCCTTCAGATACTGGTCGTAGAGTCTCGCAGTCTCCTCCCGGGTAGCTTTAGGGTTCTGCTGCTTGATGAAATCGGAGAACTCCTTGAAGCTCAGCAGGGCATTGCCATCAGGCGCGATTTCCCCGCGCATCTGAGCCAAACGCGATACTGCTTGGGCGTCGTTCTCTCCAGTATGCTGGGCAATGTACTGCTGCGCCGTGGGAGTCTGCTGCGCTGCGGTAGCCTCATCCAACACGCGGTTAACTCCCGGGAAAGCCTCTCTTCCCTCCGTACTGCTGATGGGTACGGTCTCAGCCTGCACCGCCACATCATGGGCACTCCGATACAGGGTGTACAGCTGCTCCTGCGTCACTTTTCCTTCGGGGAACTGGACGCCAGTCAGCTGGGTAAAGAGCGCCTGGCTCTCCTTGCTGGTGGGGTTCAGCTTGTTGATGTCCCGGACGCTGACCTCTTCACCGGCGATGAGCTTCTGCACGATACCGGCCTTCTCCTGCGCCGTCTTCAGCTTCATGCCCTGCTGGGTAAACAGGGTCGTGGCTGCGTCCAGAACCGTAGAGCCGGGGTTCTCTGCCCGCGTGACCTGCGCCTGCGCCTCGGTCTGCTGGACCTGTGCAGAGGCGGCGGGGGATACCTTGGTTTCATTATATCCGTTCTGGTTCTGTGCGTCAACGGTGGCGCTGGAGCGGGTAGTCCTTGCGGGGCTGAGTTTACTGGTGTCGTAGGTCACCAGATTCGTCACGCCGCCCATCCAGCCGGAAACGGCGCCAACGAGACCGTCATACAGGGCATCCTCGAACTTCTGCTGCTGGGTTCTCGTATCCGGTTCCCAGGGGCGCAGATTGGGATTGATAAACGCGTTCTCAATGGCGCTTCCGATGATTTCTTCCGCGCCCTCACCGACGCCGGACATAAACCAAGTTGCGATACCGCCAAGGACCTTTCGGCCAGTCTCAGTCTTTGCCAGCTTCTCGGTAAGATTCTTGATGCCGTTTTCAACGATGCTGTCCACGCCACCGGCACCGGCGCTTCCCATCATCTTCTGCGGCAGAGTCAGGCCAAACAGTTTCTCAGTGACGTACTCCTTCGCTGCCTCAGCAGAGCCATACAGAAGCTGCTCGTCCATATCTGCGCCCTTCTGGCGAGCCTCCTGCGTTGCTCCTCCAAAAGCACGGACAACAAAAGGAGCCATACCGGCAGCTCCGCCGGTGACCAGAGCGGGAACGGCGTCCAGAGTGGACTGTCCCATGGAAACAGCGGCGTCCACCACGGTGTTTCCAACAGAGCCGAGTCCTTCCTTTGCGCTCGCTGTCGCCTTTGCGCTCTCTTCTCCGAGTCTATCGGCTGCCCGGTAAATCCGATTGGTGGTACTGTCCTCTGCCTCCCACTCCTCGATTTCCTTGGACATCCGGTCAATGCTCTCCTGGATGGTCTTGCGCATAGCGGGTGTAACGGGCTTTCCGTCGCTCAGTACCCCAGTCTTCAGAGACTCCTGCATCCGCGCGATCTGACGCCGATTATAGTCGGGATCCTTGAAGGCATTGTTGACGAAACCTACCGCGTTGGCGTACTGCCCCATACTTCCGGCGCCAATGGCGGTCAGGACATCAGTCACCCGGTCACCGAAGGTCTGCTTTCCTGCCTGAGCCCTGATAGCCTTCATCTGCGCGTCCAGCTCATTCATGGTGTCCGCGTCCAGGTTGACAGCCGCCTCCTGCCGCAGCTTCGACAGTCGGGACAGCTCCTGCTCCTGACTGGGGGTGTAGCCGGAGGGCATCTTAGTCTGAGAAGTCACAGTCTTCTCCGGGATGACAGTCTGAGAAGGCGTGGCACGGGTCCACGCCTCCCCGCTGACATCGGCAGTAATCTTCGCAGGTTTGGAGAGTTCCGCCTGCGGTTTTGCCGCAGAAGTGAACGCAGTATTGGAGGACAGGGTGGCATTGGACAGCCGCTCCTGCCGAGCCTTATTCTCCGAGGATTCCCGGTTCTTCTTCGCGTCGTCCCGGACCTTCTTTGCCAGGTCTCTGATAGTAGCCATTAGGACTGTTCCTCCTTTACTCGCTCACAAATACCAGTGTGTAGGTGTCGTTGCCGTCATTGCGGATTTTGATTTTGCCCTTGTCAATCCAATCCGCCGCAGATGCCCAGGTCATGTAGGTGTAGGAATTACCCTTCTTGATTTGGACCATCTTGCTGCCGTGAGGGTTGTTGACCTTATCGGGGTCCAGGGTATCCGCCGTCTGGTTGTCCGGCAGCCAGGTGTTGTTGTAGTAGTCATACAGGCCAGTGCTGGACGTGAAGCCGTACTTCTTATAGTTGTTGGCGATGAAGCTCTTGGCGTCGGGTGCGCTCCGTGCAGCGGTCATCAGGCCGTCGTAGTCCTGCGCACTCCCGGTGCTTCCGCTACCACTGCTGCCGGAAGAGCTGCTCTTGGCCTTCGCCGCAGCCGCCACCTTCTGCGCAGTGATGTAGCTCTGTGCCTCGGTGGTCGTCATACCCATAGCCGACAGCTGGGACGCAGAGGGCATGATACCGGCAGCCAGCAGAATCTCACCGGCGCTTGCCAGCTTCTGCTCCTGCGCTGCCTGCTGTTCGTCGTAATACTGCTGCTGGTTGAACGCGAACTGCTTGGCGCTCAGGGTCTGCTGACCGTTATAGCTGCCCAGCAGGTCCGCCACCTTCAGGTCATACTCAGCCTGCCACTGCTGGAGGCTTGCATTGAACTGGGCAACGGAGAGGTTGTATTCAGCAGCCCACTGTTCCAGGCTCATCAGCTGGCTCAGATACTGCTGGCTCAGCGTCAGCAGCGCATCGGCCTTCTCGTACTCTCCCTGGGCCCGCAGGTCCGCGATTTGCCGGGAGGTGTCCGTCGCCAGCTTCGTCTGAGCGCTGTTCACCGCCAGCCGGTTCTGCGCAGCGGTGTTCATAATGGCGTCGTACTGCGCGGCTCCGATACCGCCCTTGTCGCCGCGAGACTCCGCGTACAGGGCCTGGTTATCCTTCGCCTTGGCCTCGTCAATGGCAATCTGGTTCCGCTGCTCCTGGTACTGCGCATCGGCGTCCTGTTTGGTCCGCAGCAGCTCCAGGATGGCCTGATTGGTGCCGAAGTCGATGGTGTTCTGCTGTTGCTGCTGGGCGTTCTGATACCACTGCTCCAGATAGCTGCCCATGTTGCCGGGGGTGTAGACATCCGCCGTACCGGGGCTCAGGTCCAGATTGCCGGACCCGGAGATACCGCCGCCGACGGCACCGGACCCGCCGATGACGCTGTTGCCAGGCATGGGAGTGGTCTGCACGATAGGCACCGTGCCGTTGACGCCAGCAGGCGCGGAGTAATCGAAGTTCCGGGCCGCAGTCGGTACGTCGGCGTCGTATCCGTTCTCCGTGGCGAACTGCTGGTAGGTCTTCACCTGACCCGTAGCCTGTGCCAGAGGAGAGGTATCGGTCCCCATCAGGTAACGGTAGTAGGCCGTCGCTCCGTCCTCCTGAGTAACAGGAAGTCCGTACTTCTGCCGTCGGTCATTCACAGCGGAGATGACGCCGGAGTTATACACATTGCCCTGGTTGTCGATGGTGTAGCCATAGCCGCTTCGGATGGCGTTGGCCTTCGCGTTGGCCTCTGCCCAGGTCATGGTTCCGGCGTTCGCAGCGTCCCGGTAGCTCTGAATCAGGGCCACCTGCTCCGGCGTCAGAATCTCATTGTCGGTCCAGGCACCGGTCTTGTTATAGGTTCCGTTGGAGGCGTTGAGGTCCTTGTTGGGGAGGAAATCCGCCACACCCTTCGACGCCTTATAGGCATAGCCGTCCTCGTCATAGAACACCGTGTAACCGTTGGAGGTGGCATATCCGCCAGCCAGATCGGGACGACGGCTCATGTCCGCCTTGGTGCCGGTGGTGCTCTTCCAGTACGGGTTGTCGTTCAGGATAGGGGAGCCGTTCACGCCGATGGTATAGCCGCCGGTCACATAGCCAGGTCCCTTCACGAGCTCCTTGGTGCTTCCAACAGCTCCCAGGCCGGATGCCTTACCCGAAGAACTACCGGCCAGGGTCTGGCTGAACTTCTGATTGGTGCCAATCATGTTGGGCTCCACGCCGCCGTACTGGTACTGGATTTTGTTGGCCCGCTCCTGCAACAGCTGAGCCCTCTCCGCAGCGGAGGTCGCGTTCTGAATGGCGGTGGTGTAGTCCATGTCCCGGTAGCCATACTGGTTCAGAGCGGGGAGTTGCGTAGTGGTGTTGGGAAGATTAGACGCAGTAGAGCCACCGGAATACACAGGAGTCTGAGACGGAGCGGCGTAGCTGGGAGTGCTCACGTTCCCGCCGGTGTTGCGGTTGCCGTTGGAGGAGGAGCCGCTGGAACCACGGCCATTGCTGATGGAGACAGCAGTGTCGATAGTGTCGCGGTCATTGTCTCGGCTGGCCTGAGAGTAGGTCTTGTCGCTGCCCCACATATTGGGCTCCTTGCCGCCGTACTTGTCGTCGATTTTGTTCTGGCGCTCCGCCTCCAGCTGGGAGGTGTCCTTGCCGGACGCCTTGGCCTCCTCGATGGCTTTGGAGTAGTCTTTACTCGGGTCGTAATATCCGGCCATTGGTCTGCGCCTCCTTATCCGTTCCAGTCACTGCGGTCCTCGCGCACGTCGATGTGCGTGAAGCCCTGCGCCTTGTAAATGCCAACACCGCCCCAGTCGGGCATGATTTTCCGGGCGTAGGCAGCGACGTTCTCCACTTCCACACCCGTGACCGTGATGTCCGCAGCAGTGCCGTAGCAGTGCTGGCTCTGGTCCACACCGCCGACCTTGGTGTTGTACTGGGGCGTCCGGTACCCGCTGTTGATGTTGACCGCCTTGCCGAAGTGGTCCCGGATGCTCTGGAGCACCATGACCAGCCGTGGGGCTACCAGGACCGCGTCGCTGCCGTCCTTGCAGGCGAACTCCCGCACCCGGAAGTTGGAGGACAGCTTCTTCTCGCCGTCCTTCTTCTTGGAATACGCATTGATTTCCACCATGGGTCTCTCTCCTTTCGGTTCGTGGTCCGTCTGAGGCTTCAGCTTGACCACAAGGAAAAAGGGAATGACTCTGCCGTCACCGGTGAAGCCCTTCCCGTTCTTGTCCATGAAGCAGGTGGAGCCGCCGCCGTCCATCATAATGGCGTTGTCCCAGCCTGCTGTATAAAGAACGTCACGCAGCTGCTCCGGGGAGTAGTTGTTCTGCGTGACGTAATAGGCG
>SFJN01000174.1 GCA_004555055.1 Bacteroidales bacterium
TGTTCCTCTCTCGTTCCACCTGCAAGACCAACGACACCGTAATCTTCGAAGGTGAAGAATATCCCGTAGTGAAGCTCGAAATCTCTTCGACCTCTCACCCCTTCTACACCGGCAAGAGCAAGCTCGTCGACACCGCTGGTCGCGTAGACAAGTTCATGAGCCGCTACGCACGTAGCCGCAAGTAATTCGGGTTACCGAAAAAACATACTCCAGTTCTCTTTCTTGTCAAAATAGAAAGGAAACTGGAGTTTTTTGTTTGTTAAAGCGAAGCGTTCAACAACTATGCAGGCGTGCGCCATCATACGTCCTCGACAAAAGGCATTCTTTCCTTTGGCTTCAGGAAAAAAGCCTGCTTGATGTGTTGGAGTTTCCACTCCTCATCTTTGACAAGAATGGAAATGATGTCAAAGCGGAAGGGATAGTCCTGCAACCTGTGGGTTGTGAGGTATTCCTCAGCAGCCCTCGACATACGGTACATTCTGTTCGACGTGACGGCTTCTTCCGGACTGGTGCCATCGTGATAATTCCGCGTCTTGACCTCTACGAAGACAATTTCCCCATAGTGTGCCGCGATGATGTCGATTTCGCATGCTGCACCATGCCAGTTGCATTCAAGGATATGGTAGTCACGCAGCAAAAGGTAAAGGACAGAGCGGGTTTCCCCTTCTCTGCCCAGGTCATTGTGTTCTGCCATAACAAGGCATTTTTCCCAAACTTGGTATGGCTGTTTATTTGCGTTTGTTCCAGCGTTTGTTCATGCCCTTCACCACTTCGTCAGTAATGTCCATCGAAGGGTCGGCATAGAGGATGTTGTCACCCGACTTTGCAAGAATCATGCTGTATCTTCCCTCGTTGTTCAACACCTTTATGTATCGTTGCAGACTGTCGTGGAGGCTTTCGTTGAAGGCATCCTGCTCTTTCTGAAGTTCCACGGCATATTTTTCCTGCAGTTGCGCCCCCTGCGTCTGCATCTGCTGCAAGCGCTGCTGCGCAGCTTCATATTCAGCCTGCGAGGGGTAACCGCTGCTTTGCATCTTCTTGGCGAATTCGGCATACGCCCGCTGGAAAGCTTGTTCTTTCACCTGCACCTCACTTGCGTATTTCTGGCTTTTGGCTTCCAGACGGCTCTTGGCCTCTTTGCACATTTCAAGGCGGGTCATCAGGCTGTCCACATCCACATAGGCAATCTGCGGCTGGCCTGTGGCTGCAGCCTCCGCGTGGGGCATACCGTTTTCTTTGGGGGTTATCGACTTGTTGCCATCACCGCTGCAGCCGGAAAGGGCAAGGGTGGCTGACAGCAGGAAGATGGAGAGATGGGACTTGTTCATGAAACTATTATACATATTATTTTGTTTATTTCGGGGAAAAGTGATAGTCCGTTATCGTGTACCATGTTGCGCTCTTTCGCTGACGGCATGAGGGTTGGGGGTCCGGGCCTCGCGGTCCTGCTGTCGGGCACAGTGTATCCCCTTTTGGCGTAAATGCCGGTTGCCGCTCACATGGGAGTTGGAGAAGCGGCCGCGGAAGAGAATGCCTACCGAAAGCATGACGACGGCAACTGCCAGGACAAGAAGAGTCAGAAGAAAGATTTTTTCCATAAAGATAACAGGATATCACGCAAATTATTGTACCTTTGCGGTGCAAATTTAAGGCGAAATAGATGATTCTGCAAGCCGTAAGGGTAAAAAGCATGGCACCCATGCCATTATTTTGCCTGCTTACATGAAATAACGTTTGCAGAAACCTCAAATACCGAGCCCGTATTACTAACCTGCAAAAATACAAGAGACAATTATGACCAAACTTGAACCACAGTCGGTGTTCGACTGCTTCGCACAAGTGAACCAGGTACCCCGCCCGTCGAAGCGCGAGGAAAAGATGATAGAATTTCTCCGCCAGTTCGGCGAAGGACTCGGACTGGAGACTGAGGTCGACGAGACCGGCAACGTCGTCATCCGCAAGGCCGCAACACCCGGTTACGAGAACCGGAAGACCGTGATTCTCCAGAGCCATATGGATATGGTTTGCGAGAAGAACAAGGATGTGGATTTCGATTTCGAACACGATGCCATCCAGACCTATGTCGATGGCGAGTGGCTGAAGGCAAAGGGAACGACGTTGGGTGCCGACGACGGCATTGGCGTGGCCATGGAAATGGCTTTGCTGCTTTCGAACGACATTGAACACGGTCCGATAGAGTGTGTCTTTACCCGCGACGAAGAGACCGGTCTTACCGGTGCCGAAGGTATGCAACCCGGATTCATGCGTGGAGAATACCTCATCAATCTCGATTCCGAGGACGAAGGCGAGATTTTTGTAAGCTGTGCAGGCGGTGTCCGCACCGAAGGCCGCTACAGCTTCCCGCTCGCCGGACGGGAGTCTGTCGAAGGCATGTTCGTTGCCAATGTGGTTGTCAAGGGTCTTACAGGCGGCCATTCCGGCGACGACATCAACAAGAAGCGTGCCAATGCCAACAAGCTCATGGTACGTTTCCTTTGCGAAGAGATGGCAAAGACCGACCTTCGGCTGGTCGACATCCAGGCTGGCGGTCTGCACAACGCCATTCCTCGTGAGGCGCATGCCACCGTGGCTGTACCCATGGACTTCAAGGAGCAGCTGCGCATTGACCTCAACATCTTTGCAGCAAACGTCCGCGAAGAATTTTCCGTTACCGAGCCCACGATGGTCATTGACATGGAAAGCAACATGGAGGACAAGCGTCCTGCATTGCAGAAGGACGCTGCACGCCAGATGCTGAAGAGCCTTCTTGCAGTGCATAACGGTGTGTTTGCCATGAGTCAGGACCTTGAGGGACTGGTTGAAACCAGCAGCAACCTGGCAAGCATCCGTCTTGAAGGCGAAGAGGTAAGGGTCAACACCAGCCAGCGTTCAAGCGTGCCGTCCAACATTCCGAACATGGCACACGTCGTACGCGCAGCACTTGAACTCGGCGGAGCCGCTTGTGTGACAAACGAGGGTTATCCCGGTTGGAAGATGAATCCCAAGAGCGAAATCGTGCGCATTGCCCGCGAAAGCTATGTACGCCTTTTCGGCAAGGAGCCGAAAGTCAAGGCCATCCATGCCGGACTGGAATGCGGCCTGTTCAGCGAAAAATATCCCAACCTCGACATGGTAAGTTTCGGTCCCACCCTCCGCGGCGTGCATTCCCCGGACGAGAAACTGCTGATTCCTACCGTAAAGATGGTATGGGACCATCTGCTGGATATCCTCAGGAACATCCCTGAGAAATAAAGGAAGGGGGAGCGTAAACGGCGGCAGGCTGCCGCAACGTCCTTTTCCTGTTACCCAATGTCGGCGGGGATTTTTTTCGATTCCCGCCGACATTTTTGCCGAATCTCCTTTTTGATTTTACGACATTGAAAGCCTTTTCCACCTTTATCCTCTCCTTCCTGCTCCTGTCGCTGGCTTCCTGCCTTGGCGAAGAACCGTTTTCTACTGCACCGGACGACAAGCTGGTGTTTTCGCACGACACGCTCGACCTGGATACGGTCATTGCCGGACAAAGCACGAATACCTATACCTTCCAGATTTTCAATCCCAACAAGAAGGCCCTTCACATCACCCGCGCTGCACTGGGCGGAGGGGCCTCCTCGCCGTTTGCCGTCAACGTCGACGGCATGTGGCTTGCTTCGGGGACGGGAGGACCGTTTACCGTCTATTCCGAAGACAGTCTCAGGGTATTTGTCAATCTGAATGCACCGGTCACCGACCTGGACGACCCCCAACCCATCGAGGAGCACATATCCTTCTTCCTGGAAAGCGGGGGCGAACAGCGCGTGGTCCTCACCGCTGCGGGGCAGGATGTGGTGATGCTCAAGGGAGAGGAAATCACGGAGCCGACCCGTTTCCAGAGTCCACGGCCTTACCAGATTATGGACAGCCTTGTGGTGAGGGAGGGGGCGACCCTGACCTTGGGAGCGGGCGTACGCCTGTATTTCCATCCCGGTGCGGAACTGGTGGTGCACGGCACACTCAAGGCTGAGGGAACCTTCGACAAACGCGTCGTGATGCGTGGGGACAGACTGGGGAACATGTTCTCGAACCAGCCTTACGACCGCATCCCCGGACAGTGGGGCGGCGTGCACTTCACGGCCACAAGCAAGGACAACGACCTGACGTGGTGCGACATCCATGCCGGCGACTACGGCATCCGTTGCGACTCATCCGCACTCGACGTGCAGAAACTCATCATCGACAACAGCATCATCCACAACACCAGGGGCGATGCGTTCCATGCCCGGCATTGCCAGACATTCGTCGCCAACTGCCAGCTGACAAATGCCGGAGGCAACTGCGTGACACTTCTGGGAGGCGACCATACCTTCATGCATTGTACCATCGGCGAGTTCTATCCCTTTACCGGCGGCAGGGGTGTGGCGCTCAGTTTCAACAATTTCGATGGCGATGTCCCACTGCCACTTACCCGTTGCCAGTTCGTCAACAGCATCATCACCGGCTATGCCGACGACGACATCATGGGCAGTGCATCCGAAACGTTTAAGGACACGCCTTTCAACTACGTTTTCAAGAACTGCCTGATGAATACTCCCCGTGTGGAAAACGAGGCCATCATCGACTGCATCTTCGAAGAGGATACGGAAGACAAAACGCTGCGGAAAACCGGCAACTTCTTCCCCGAATTCGATACCACACAATTGCTTTTCCCCTTCACGCTGTCTCCTAAGAGTGCCGCCGTCGGCATGGCGGACATCAACCTTACGCTACAGTCGGGCTATACTTCCGACCTGAACGGAAAGCCACGCACCACCGACGGCAAGGCTGACATCGGTGCCTATGAGGCCCCTGAAGAGGAACAGGAAGGAGAAGAACCATAAACCCCACCCTTTCAAGGGATGTTCTATAAATTAGCTTGAGACAGTTTTCGAGCTATCGCACAGTAGATTTCTGTCCTGCGAACACGCGCATAGCGGGCTATGTAAGTGTTTAAAGGATACCTTAATTCCGCAGTATTTTTTCTTGTGAGATAATTTACTGTGCAAAGATGGCTATTTTTGCCTCATTTGTAGTTTGAGGTGCGATATCTGCTTGTATGTTTGTGTATGTACACAAAATCCCCCACCCAAACTAATGGGGAGACATAATAACCCTAAAACGTGTGCCCTTATTCAAGGAACACTTCCGAATAATATGCTTTATGCGTATATAGGTTCAGTACATTCTGCCTTCCTGTGCGTATCCATTT
>SFJN01000175.1 GCA_004555055.1 Bacteroidales bacterium
CCCCAACGTTTGGAATACATCATGCCATAGCCGGCATTGACGAAATACAGCGCAACGAATACAAAGGCTGCTATTCCACCCATAACGAGCAGAATAAAGTTAAAGCCTTCGACAGCAGGAAAGAGCTGTTCCATATAATAATAAGTAGTAGGTAATGAATTTTATTTTATAGTCAGTATAGTAAGAATTATTATGGTTTGCCTGAACACTCTCTTTGGCGCATCCAAACAGAACATTCAAACATAAATTATTTTTCATAACTACTTGACTATATAAAGATAAAAGAAATAGAGTAATGGTATGTTGACGATGTACGGACTTTACGACAGTGCACGATATTTGATGCGCCGTGGCTCCTCAACACCCAAGCGGCGGGCCTTGTGCACTTCGTACTCGGTATAGGAGCCTTCGAAAAAGTAGACTTTGCCTTCACCTTCAAAGGCAAGGATATGAGTGCAGATGCGGTCGAGGAACCAACGGTCATGGCTAATGACGACTGCACATCCTGCAAAGGCATCGAGACCTTCTTCGAGGGCACGGAGGGTGTTGACATCAATGTCGTTGGTGGGCTCGTCAAGAAGCAGCACATTCCCCTCCTGCTTCAGTGCCAGTGCCAGGTGGAGACGATTGCGCTCGCCACCGCTGAGCACACGGCATTTCTTTTCCTGGTCGGCACCGGAAAAATTGAAACGGCTCAGGTAGGCACGGGCATTTATGTCGTGCTGTCCCAGACGGAGAATCTCGTTGCCCTGCGACACCACTTCATAGACTGTCTTTTCGGGGTCAATGTCGCGGTGTTGCTGGTCCACATACGCCAGACGTACGGTCTCTCCCACTTCGAAAGAGCCGCCATCTGCCTGTTCAAGCCCCATAATCATGCGGAAGAGGGTGGTTTTTCCGGCACCGTTGGGCCCTATAACACCTATGATGCCGTTGGGCGGCAGCGTAAAACTGAGGTCGCTGAAGAGTTCTCCACGTCCGGGGAAAGCTTTGCAGACATGATGCGCTTCGATGACCTTGTTTCCAAGGCGCGGACCATTGGGTATGAAGATTTCGAGCTTGGCCTCGCGTTCGCGCTCTTCCTCACCGAGCATCTTTTCGTAGGAATTTAGACGGGCTTTGCCCTTCGCCTGACGTGCCTTAGGAGCCATACGTACCCATTCAAGCTCGCGTTCCAAGGACTTGCGCCGTTTCGATGCCACTTTTTCCTCCTGTGCCATTCGGGTGGACTTCTGTTCGAGCCATCCTGAATAGTTCCCCTTCCAGGGGATGCCTTCTCCACGGTCGAGCTCAAGAATCCATCCTGCCACGTCGTCAAGGAAATAGCGGTCGTGGGTGACACAGATGACCGTTCCCTCGTATTGCTGCAGATGTTGCTCGAGCCAATCGATACTTTCGGCATCAAGGTGGTTGGTAGGTTCGTCAAGGAGCAGGACGTCGGGCTTTTGCAGCAGCAGGCGGCAGAGTGCCACACGGCGCCGCTCACCACCGGAAAGGTGTGCACAGGGCGTCTCGGGAGCCGGACAACGCAAGGCGGCCATAGAACGCTCCAAACGGTTGTCGAGATTCCACGCGTCGGTGGCATCGATGACATCCTGGAGTTGGGCCAGGCGGTCGAAACACTCCTGCATTCTGTCTGCATCCTCGTAGTATTCTGGCAGGGCTAACTTTTCGTTGATGGCGTTGTATTCCGCCAAGGCATCAACGATATGCTGCACCCCTTCTTCCACAACCTGACGCACGGTCTTCGAACTGTCAATATAGGGTTCCTGAGGGAGATATCCCACACTGTAGCCCGGACTCCATACGACGTTACCCTGGTAGTCCGTGTCTATACCTGCAATGATTTTCATCAATGTCGATTTTCCCGCTCCGTTCAGACCGACAATGCCGATTTTCGCTCCGTAGAAGAAACTGAGATAAATGTTTTTGAGAATGGTTTTGTTAGTCTGTCTGATGGTTTTGGTCAAACCCACCATTGAAAAGATGATTTTCTTGTCGTCGACTGTGGCCATATTATTTACATCTGGTGTTTAAGTGGTGTATGCTTCTAAAAAATATACGCTTGCCCATTTCTGCACAATAGATACAAAAGGTGATTTGTAACTGCATTTCAGCCCCCTATAAAAGAAAGTGCAGGATACCTTTCATGACATTCTGCCTCACCTTCTTGTCACTAATGCAGTCGATGGGAAATCCCATGACGATGCCCTTTCCCGGAGAAGTCCAAGCTACGCCGGCAGAATAGCCGTCTGGAGCATAAGAAAATGCAGAAAAGCATGAGTCACCAGCAGGCTCCAAAATGTCGGAACGCTGGCAAGGATAGTGCTCCGTCCCAGGACGATTGTAAACAGGGATGGAAATCCCCAACCCGTAGAACATTCCGCGATGGTGATGGTCTACCTCTGCCTGGAATGCGACATGAAGTACCTCGGCAAGAAAAAGTGCGTCAACCTCGCGCTGCAAGCTGTCGGCGTGGGCTCCGGGGCAACCAAGGTGGGCTCCGCTAACCAACAAAGGACGACCTTGCTGACTGAAAGCACGCAGCAATGCCTGGGACTTTTCCGTAAAAACCCTGTAAGGCTTTAGGTTGTACGGCACGTCTGCTTGCAAACCGCCTATATAATCTATTAAAGAGTAAGCTTGAAGGTCCGTCAACGAGAAATGGTCGAAGGCGGCACGGGTGACGGATACTATATTTGCATGGGGCATTGAAGCCAGCATGTCGTCGGTATGGAGCGCGATGCCGTCAAAACGATTGCCTGCAAGTTTCACCGCCGTATATTCTACCCCACAATATCCCAAGGCTCCAGCACCTTCCCTTCCCATCTGCTGCATGGAAAACACGTGCTGGGCTCCTGAAAAAGATACATTGTCGTAATAGCTTACACCGACATCCGCATCGAGGTCGAAGCCCAAACGGCCACAATCCTCCACACGTGCCGGTCCGGACAGGCGGTCGAAGGCATTGACAATGAGTATCGTAGGCACCTGAGTCTGAAGCGTTGCATCAGCAAGATATACACTGACAGGCTCCGAAGGGAAACTCTCCCCGCCATCGTTCAGCGCAGCAACCTTGAACTGATAATGTACACCCTGCTCCAAAGGGATGCGCACACTTGTCTTTCCGTGCGTCAACACACCGTTGTCCCAATCGTCATGTCCCCTGCGGGTATAGACGATGTAGTTAGTGGGCGATGCCGAGACTTCAAGACTGTCGTCTACGGCATGCCATTGCAGCACAGCATGACCAGCATTGAGCGTGACGCCCAATGCCTCCACAGGAAGCGGCTGGACCACGGGGTCGCCCGCACCGTGCAGCCTGTAAATCGCACGCAATATACTTTTGTAGACAGCGCGCGCCGCAACAAACTTAAAATGGGGATCATGGGCATACGCCATGTCACTGAAGTTCTGATGCGACAGAAGCTCCAAAATCACAGCGGGGACCTGCGGACTGCGCGTTTCGGAATAGTTCCTTACCCTCACCTCACGTTGCGGCCACCGGACAGCAAACGTCCGTGAGAGGTCGTTCGCCACATCGGCAAGCAGGTCGGTAGCAATGGCTATTGAGGCGTCGCGCGACAGACCGCTACGATAGTGCACGTTACCACTGTCGTCGTAAGGCGTGGCAATGGATAAAGAACCGTATAGCGAACCGTCGCGATGGAATCCCGCATCGGTATGCAAGGCAACCTGCATCTCTATGGGGACATTACGCCCAACAGTATCAGGCACATAGGATGAGCCTCCGGCAAGGACATTGAGGAGAAAAGAACGCGAACGAAGGTCGTCGTTGTAGTCGTTCTGACCATTTTCACGGGTGACGAGCGTGTCGGGCAGACCTGCCCACTGGGCATAGTAACGAGCACCCTCAAGATGAAGAGGCAGGCCAGATGTGTCCCCCTTACCATAAACATAATGTGCCACCGTGTCCGTAACTATGGTGTCGCGGAGTACAACAAAGCTTTTGGAGATGCTGTCGGGCACGACGCCTCTCGCCCACATTTCCTGGCCATGGAGGGAGTCGGTGGAAAGGGTGTCAGCAACCTGTACATGACGCTGGGAAAAGGTGTAGGACACCTGTGGATTGCTGCGTTCAGCACGCCCGCGCCCTCCACCGAAGCGCACAGCATCGGCCGTCACAACGGTACCGCATGGCGAATCATGGGCAACAAGTTCAACGGCATTCCTTACATCCTGCCCTGCCTCGAAACGAAAGGTTCCGAGATATACCCACGTCTTTTCGCCCATCTGCTGGTTCACGCGGAAGTGGGTATGCTGTCCGGAGTGGTGAACCACATAGTGTGCTCGGGAGGTGCTGTTTGGAAGTGTCGCATAACTTACATATACGGCATATTCTCCTATTTCGGGTATTTGAGGTTGCCATACGGCAGACGCATTGGTGCCGCCGGCTGCCATACGCACTGTTCCGATTTGGAAAGGGAAGATTGTATCGTTGAGGGTGGGGAACGTAAGACCGAACCCCCTACCATCAACGGTCTCCCATTCACCACTCTCGTAGTAAGAGCCGTAGAGACTAGGCGTGTCGTTGTCTACAACCGACTCTTGATCCTGAAAGTCGCGTTCACGCGGAGTAAAGACCACAGCCCCGGAACGTTCGAGCATGGGAATGAGATAGGGATAAACAAAACTTTGGCTGAGCAAGTCCTCCGTCGTGCAAAAGAGGTAGGGGCGTTGCCACTTCCATACTTTTTTGAGGTTATCGAAATAGCGGCCATGACTGGCCCAGACACTGAGATGCCGTCCTTCAAGCCCACGGGAAATATTGTATGGCTTCGAAGTGTTCTTTGTCCATGCATTTCCTTGATAGCCAAAATTCTGAGGATATGTATCGAAACCATTAGTGCAACTGTCGGAGTGGATGGATCCTATAGCGTTGCATTGTCCGGAAACTGTTTGTGCAAGGGCAAAAACAAAGAAAAAAATCAGATTTTTCAAGTACTGCATCAGCTGATCTCTTCCACTTGTGAAAGGTTGGGACGGAAACCACGGCCGATATAAGGTCTGTAATATTCCATAATTTCCCTCATGTCATTGTCTGTGTTTCCGGTGGGATGGAGCGTACGGTGACAGACTATGGTGCGGTTCTGTGCATCGATGGCATACAGCATAATAGGAATGCCAGCCTTTTGGGCGATGTAGTAGAAT
>SFJN01000176.1 GCA_004555055.1 Bacteroidales bacterium
GTGGTCATGGGTTATTGGCATTATATCATTCGTCCTGCCTCTCATTATAGGCATGATTACTTTGTGGAGTAACACCAAATTCGAAATCCTTTCATTAATACCAAAACTCGAAAAATCTTTACGAAATAAGCAGTACACCTTGCGTCGTTATTCCGAAAAAACGGTTTCTGTTTATAACAACGAAGTAACCGACCTATCCGATAAGCTTGAAGCGGCAACAAAAGAAAAATGCGCCGCGGAATCTGACTTAAGGCGTGAAAGAGCAAAACTGGATAGCTACTCTGTAGACATCTCAATTCTTGGTGATTAACGACTCGAATTTATGAAAACACACCCACTCCTACTGTTATTATTATTGGAGTGGGTGTGTTTCTTCTCGTGCACATAACTCATTTTCTAAACGCCACGCCAATCTAAACCCAGCGATGAAGCTGTCAATTGACCTGTTCTCAGCGATTTGATCCTTGTCATCAATGATCTGAAGCACAACCGCCGCTCCGGTTTGTCCAGTGCTTCGATAAGCTGCTGGTGGCAGTCCTCGATTTCCTTTTTCAATTCAGTCTCAGGCAACGGCTCATAAAAGTTGTCGTATAAAGATTTGAGCAATTCGTTCATTTGCGTTCCCGCCTTGCAGCACAAACATATACCACAGAAGAGGACAAATAGCCAGGAAAACTTTTTGCCGATAGCATTCATACGAACGGGTATTCTTTGATACAGCCGACCATTATTTGCACGGTCATCTCCATGTGTGCCAATATACCAGCGCACATGGAGATGGTCACTTTTTCTTGCGACTTTTCTTGCCCGTCTCCTTCTCCGCCTGCGCCTGCTGCTCTGCCAGCAGGCGCTTTTTCTCTGCCTTGACCTCTACGATCAGCTCTGCCAGCTTTACCTCCACCTCCTCACGGGTCTTGGCATAGACATTGAAGCCGTGCTTCTTTCCGTCCACCCACATGGGCGAGTAGCGTCCCTCGTAGAGGTGGTCATTGATTTGCGTGATACATCCGGTACCCGCCCTGCGGCGGGTGGGCAGGACGGGCTTGAAATCGGTCATTCTCGGCTTTCCCGGTTGGCCGGGGGCAGTTTCCTGTCCGGGTGCTGAACCGCCCTCTGGCGGCGCTGCTTTGCCGATTCCTCGGTCGATATTGGCGGCGGCTGTGCGCTGCATATCGTCGGTGATATGGGTGTAAATGTCCAGTGTGGTCGCTGCCGACACATGACCCAGCATGGCGGAGAGGGTCTTGACGTCCATGCCGTTCTGCAAAGCCAGCGTCGCGAAGGTATGGCGAAGGTCATGGAACCGCACATGTTTACACCCAGCGTGCTCCAGAATGAGCTGGAGCCGCTGGCGTACCACGCCGGGGGTGAGCGGGCAATCCTCCTTTACCGGGGACGGGAACATCCAACGGGAGTTCACCGTTTTCTTATACTCCCGCAGCACCTCCACCACCGATGGCGGCAGAACGATTTTGCGAATGGAATTCTTGGTCTTCGGCTCGCTGAACTGAAGTTCTCCATTGACCTGGTAGACCTGCTTATTCACATTCAGTACGCCAGTCTCAAAGTCCAGGTCATCCCACTGGAGCGCCATCAGTTCACCACGCCGCAGGCCGGTGGACAGGTCCAGGAGGAAGAGTTCGTAGTAGCCCTCGGCCTTAGCCTGAATGAGAAACCGCTGCAGCTCGTCCCGGTCCAGCACCTGCATCTCCCGTGCTTTCTTGGGCGGCAGCTTACAGCCAATGGCCGGATTAGTGCGGATGAGCCCCTCCTGCACGGCCTTCTCCAGTGCGGTGCGGCAGGTGGCATGACACATACGCACCATCCGGTCGGACAGTCCCTCGCCGAAGCGTTCCGTGAGGGTCTTCCGGCCATCCTTTTTGAGCCGTGCGTAGAACTGCTGCAGGTCGTTCTGGGTCAGCTTGTTCAGCGGAGTGTTACCAATCTCCGGAGCGATATGCAGACGGATACGGCTCTCATAACCTAACTGGGTGGTGGCGCGGATCTTGGGTTTGGAGTGGGTCTCGTACCAATACTCCAGCCAGTCGCCGAACCGCATGTCCGGCTTCACCTTGTCGGACTTGATACCGCCCAGCTCCTCTTTTAGTTTCTGAAGCTTCTCAGCACACTCCCGCTTGGTTTTTGCGAGGACGTTCTTCGTCTTGGGATAGCCCTTATCGTCGTAGCCGACGACATAGCGGCCCTCCCAACGGCCATCCGCACGTTGCCTTATGGTTCCGTCTCCGTTTTTTCGCTTTCTTGCCACGGTTTCAACTCCTATTACAATAAATTTGGACAGGAAAGCCGGGCAGCCAGTCCGGCTTTCTTTCCATCTCGTGCCTAAGCTACAATAAGGGGAGCAACTGGCTGACCATTAACTCCTTGGGCTGCTATGTCCGTCGGAAAGACTGTCAGCCATCCTCTTGTTGCAGCGTTCGATTTGAGCAGGTTGAGCCATCGAGTTCGCGTCACCCAATAGATTGAATCGGCAACGAGAAAAAGATGGATTCCGGTTGCAGATTTCGTATTGGAGGTAGATACATGAACTCTGTTGGCATCGACATTTCCAAAGGCAGAAGTACGGTTGCTGTCATGCGTCCCTTTGGAGAGGTCGTCATCTCACCATTTGAAGTGCGTCACACCGACAGTGAACTGAGCGAGCTGGCAAGGCGTCTCAAAAGCCTGGACGGTGAGACTCGTGTGGTCATGGAGGCCACAGGGAATTACCATGCGCCGGTGGCTTGGCTGCTCCACGATGCGGGGCTGTATGTCTCCGTCGTCAACGCAAAGCTGGTGCATGGCTACGGGAACAACGATTTGAGGCATGTCAAGACCGACAGGAAGGACGCCGTAAAGCTGGCGAACTATGGCCTTGACCGCTGGCTTACTTTGCCGAGGTATGTTCCGGAGGAAGACACTCGGCTGCTACTAAAGAGCTGCTACCGCCAGTACCGACAGTATTCCAAGGTACAAACTGTTCTGAAAAACAACTTGATCTCTTTGCTGGATACCACTTTTCCGAACGCGAATCGTTTATTCAATAGTCCTGTCCGTGCAGATGGAAGCGAGAAGTGGGTAGACTTCGTGGCGGAGTTCTGGCACTGCGGGTGCGTTTGTGAACGCTCTGAAAAGGCGTTCCTAAACAAATATCAGCGATGGTGCAGAAAGAACGGTTACAACTTCAGTGAGGAAAAGGCTCTTTACATTTACTCTGAGGCCGGTGGACACATCGGCGTTATGCCGAAGTCTGAAACCACTAAGCTGCTTGTTGAGCAGGCTGTATCTCAGCTCAGAGCAACCTCCGCTGCGCTGGCCACACTTAGGCGGGAAATGCAATCCCTGGCGTCCCAGCTTCCGGAGTATCCTGTTGTCATGGAGATGTTCGGAGTTGGTCCGGCTCTCGGCCCGCAGCTCATGGCTGAGATCGGTGATGTGCGCCGTTTTTACTCTAAGAAAGCCCTCGTGGCCTACGCCGGTATTGACGCCCCACCGAATGATTCAGGGGATGTAACAGGCAGACACAAGAACATGAGTAAGGTTGGGGCATCCTCGCTGCGCCGGACGCTTTTCCTTGTCATGAGCGTCTATTTGCAAACCGCGCCCCTTGATGAACCTGTCTACCAGTTTATGGACAGGAAACGAGCCGAGGGGAAGCCTTACCGCGTCTACATGATGGCATCCGCTAACAAGTTTCTGCGGATCTACTACGCTACTGTGAAAACCTACTTGGATACACTGGAGCAGATTTAACCTTGTTACATACCCGTTGGCTGGCTGCCATTTCAATTTCGAGATGCGAAGCGGCCTGGTTTAGTGTGCTCTTTTTTTGCTATCTTGCGAAATTCAAATTTCCATCTTGACAAAACTTAGCAGGTCTTTCCGAACAAGTCTTCTATGAAGCCGCCCACGATGCCGCTGGCCTGCCGTTGCATGTCCGAAGTCACGTGGGTGTAGGTGTCCAGGGTGAAGGACGCATTGGTGTGTCCCAGGATGCCGGACAATGTTTTGGCGTCCACGCCGCTGGCCAGCGCATGGGTGGCGAACGTATGTCGCAAGTCATGGAATCGGATGTCGGGGAGACCGGCCTGCTGGAGCAGCACTTTCAGCCGGCGGTAGGCCGAGTCAGGATTCGCCGGCAACTCCGGGCTGGTGGGGTGGGGGAAGATCCACTGGCTGATGGCTCGTTTCTTTCTCTGCCGCAGGAGCTCCACGATGCTCTGTGGCAGGATGATGGTGCGCGTTCCCTTGCTGGTCTTGGTGTCGCCCAGAGCGAACACGCCCATCTTTTTGCTGTGGAGGGTGCGGCATATTTTCAGCGTGCCTTTCTTCTCATCGAAGTCCTTCCACATCAGGCCGCAAATTTCACCTCGCCGCAGTCCAGTCATAAGTTCGGTGTAGAAGAACTCGTACCAGACATCGTCCTCGCGGATGGTCTCCATGAAAGTGTCCAGCTCCTGCTCGTTCAGGATGCGCTTGGGCTTGTAATTTGGCCTGGGGACGGTCGGTCCCTCGGTGGGATTCTTCGGGATGATGTGCGCCTGCACCGCGTCCTTCATGGCACCGTGGAGCATGGTATGGATGTGGTTGACGGTGGCATCGGAGAGTTCGCATCCATTTTCGGAATGCTCATGGATGCGGCCTTCTTTTTTCAGGCGGCGGTACATCCGCTGGATGTCCTGACTGGTGATGAGAGACATCTGCTTGTGACCGAGCTGGGGTTTGATGTAGCAGTCGACGAACTGGCGGTAGCTCTTCATGGTGCTGGGGCGGATGGTGCCTTCCTTGTACTCCTCCAGCCAGATGTCCAGCCATTCGCCCAGCGTCATGCGGCTGTCTTCGGTCAGCTCCACATCCTGGTATCGTTCGATGCTCTGGTGGAGCTTATCCGTCAGCTCTTTTTGGGTATTTGCGTAGTCGTGATGAAAGATGGGGTCGCCGTTTTTCTTGTGGCCTACCACGATGCGGCCTTCCCAGCGGCCATCGTCGCGTTTGCGCACCATCCCGTCACCGGACGGCCTGCGCTTTGCCATTAGTCATCCCTCCTTAAGTCTG
>SFJN01000015.1 GCA_004555055.1 Bacteroidales bacterium
ACCCGCCGTTGGCACTATGGCTTCAACATCGGTGTCCACGACCAGGGGCTCAACCTCGTCGGCAACGGATATGTCGACGAAGCCGGCAACCAATGGGTGTCGGACTGCGACAGGCAGAATTTTGGCTTCAGTGTCGGAGTACTCGGCAGTCTTAAGCTCTGCAACTATATCGACATGCGCATCAATCCCGGATTGAATTTCGGGTCGAAGCATATTCAGTACATCAACCTCCTTGACGGCTCGCGCCAGAGCCAGGACATGAAGTCGACCTACATAGCCGTTCCTGTCGATTTCAAGTTCTGTGCCCGTCGCTACAATAACTACCGGCCCTATGCCCTTGCGGGAGCCATGGTACAGTACGACCTCACCTCGTCCAAGCATACCAAACTCCGCACCAAACCTTTTCAGACCTATCTTGAGGTAGGCCTGGGATGCGACCTTTATATGCCGTTCTTTAAGCTCATCCCCGAAATCAAGTTCTGTTTCGGATTGGGAAATATCTTGAAGAAGAACCGCAATGACATCACGGATCCCTCGCAGCTTATCTTTACGCAGAGCGTGGACCGTGCTACGGCAAATATGGTGGTCCTCAACCTCTATTTTGAGTAAGTGTTTATTGACGAGAATACTGCTCTTTCCTAATGATTGTGTAAAAAGTATCGAAAAAAACGCAAAAAGGCACTCGTTCTGGGTGATTTTTGTGTTTTTTTTGTATCTTTGTCATCGATTCCCACGCTGTTGCAGAAGATGAATGTCCAATGTAACGGTGCCTTCGTCCGTGATATTTATTTTTTTTACTATATGATGAAACCCCTTTTCCTGATTTTTGCGTCATTGGCATATCCTGCCTTGACAGCCACGGCACAGTATATCGATCCTGAGGCCGAAGATGCAGACAGCGTTTCCGTTGAGCAGGCAGTTCCCGAGCCGGAGCCAAGTGCCACGGAAGAGCCGAAACCGGCCCTCAACAGTGACCAGCTCGAAAAGCGTTGGAATCGCAAGAAGTGTTGGAATATCGGGTATTCCGTACCCACACTGGAGCGTAGGGACGGCACTTTTATGGACTGGGAAGCCGACTATGCCGTCTCCGTCAAGAATGTGCGTTCGCTCTATTTCCATAAGAAGCCTTTAGGAGGGATGGTAAAGATTGGGCTTGACTACAGCTTGCTGGACTTCACCTATTCGAAACTCCAGCTGAAACATATCGAAGGCGTTGCCGCCGGTGAAGACACCTCCCTCCCCTCTGATCCCTCTGCCCCCTCTGCCCCCTCAGTCTCCGACGGATTCGATGAAATCGTCAGCGAAGACCCCAGTGGATCTATTTTTGACATCCTTGGATTCAATCTCGGCATGCACAAGCTGGACCAAACCTTTTCGGTGGGTCCGAGAATCACCGTCAACCCCGTCGACCACCTTATGATAGGCGCTTATTTTCATGGCGGGTTCACGATGTCCGGCATCTACGAGAACGAGAATTTCTCCTATGGCTTCGGTTATACCCTCTCCACAGGTTTGTGCGTTTCCTACAAGGTCATCGGATTCGGCTTCGAATACCTGTGTGGAAAGGTAAAATACAAACAGATAGACTTCGACGAAATGGACCTCGACGAGTTGTCCTTCTCCGAAATGTTCTCTTCCGAATCGTTCCGTCTCAAGCATAAGGGACCGAGAGTCTATGTCTCTTTCCGATTCTGAAAATATTGACTACACCCCTAATTCCCACACATATGAAATACAATCTGTTACATATTGCAGCGGGCATGGCCCTCTGCCTTGGCATGCTCTCCTGTACTTCCGACGAAGAGAATGCACCCAGCACCAGCATCCCCGACGGAGCCCTGCCCTCCGAAACCTTCGTTCCTAACCGGCTGGCAGACGAGCCTTATGCCGAGGAGGCCATCCTGGTGAAGGTCGAAGACTACGACGCCCCCTTCTATTCGCTTGAACTGATGGGCGACGGACATTATCTCCTCTCTTACGAACGCGAATATTATAGCAATTCGCGTGCGGACCGTGGAGGAAAGCTTCGGAATACCATGCTGCACAGAGCGTCTGATGTACGCATCATGACGCGTGGGGCGGAATATACGGAAAGCGGAAAACTTTACGGAAACTATGAAGTAATCGGCGAGAAGGTCTACCGCCTCGACAATGGTTTGGAGGTGGATATGGGACCGATTTCCGAGTCCGGCGGCGTCATCCGCTACAGAAACGACAACGGCACCTGGTCCACCGTCTCCGCGTCGGCATGGGATACGCCTGCCGATGAGGCCACACGCAGCATCTGCCGCGGATGGGATGTCAACATCTTCGAGTTCTGGATCTACTTCAACGGTTATTATATCGCTCACGGTAAGGAAGTCATCAAGGACCAGAAGTGTGAGCGATACTTTAAGTGCCTTGGTGAAGACCTGTTCGATATTACCGAAGACGACTATTTCGACGACCAGAGCGACGTGGCCTATCACGTGTATTTCAGCGCAAACGGCACCTATGTCTGCTATTTCCTCAATGGCACCATCGAAACCCGCAACTGGAAGTGGGAGGATGCCACACGCGGTACCCTGCGGTTCTATGACTATGACGCATCTTCCGGTATCGGTTACGGTGGATACGACACCGTGCGTTTTGCCGGCAGCCAGATGCGGATCTACGAAGACTTTACGGATTACGAGGATGGAGCCAGTGCCCGCTGCATTGTCGTAAACACCTTTACAGCATCATGAATCCCTGTAGGTTGAACCGCGGGCTGCTTTTCACCCTCTTCCTCTTTCTTTCTACCATCTTGCCGTCTTCGGCAGTGGCATTTACGGAACGCGGCTTTGAGGTAGTCAACGGTGAGCATCGGCTGCCCGGTACGCTCTGCCTTCCTGACGGAGATGTCCGTGCGGTAGTCGTCTTTGTCCATGGCAGCGGTCCACAGGACCGCGACGAGACATTGGGGGCCAACCGGTTTTTCCTCAGTCTTGCCCATGCCTTTGCCGCGGAGGGTATCGCCTCGTTGCGTTACGACAAGCGGACTTTTGTGGAGAGGCGCGCTGCAGAAGGCTTTACCTATCGTGACGAGAGTGTCGACGATGCCATCTGTGCAGCACGTTTGCTGCACGAAGCCGGATACCGCCACATCTACATCGTCGGCCACAGTCTGGGCGGACATCTTGCTCCGCTCATCGTTGACGGTGCGAGGGAGTGGGTCGAAGGTGCCGTCATCCTTTCGGGCAATGCCTTCACCCTGACGGAATGCATCCGCACGCAGGTCCGGTATCTCGGCAAGCAGCAGGGACTCAACGAAGCCCTTATCCAGTCGGGCATTGACCGCATGCTGGCATCGCTCCCCGAATCGTACCTTGCTTTCGACCGTGATTACAATGCCACGAAGACTGCCGCCCGCGTGGCGACCGACAATCCTCACACCAGATGGATGGTGGTGCAGGGTGGCCACGACTATCAGGTGACGTTCGCCGATTATTCGCAGTGGACCATGGCTCTCGGAAAGCGTGCCACATATTTTTTCGGTCCTACGCTCGACCATCTTCTGCGTTCCCTCCCCGCCATGGCTACCCCCGAAGACTACCTGCGTGAGGGCGAGACTTCGCCTGAAGCCCTTGCTGCCATCACCGCCTTCATCCTTTCAGATACCACGGAGTAGCCTCACAGCCCTCCATTCATACAAATAAAGAATCCGGGAAAGATGCCCTACCGCATCCTTCCCGGATTTTCATGGTGATTCCGCAAAGCCCGAAGTATTCCGAAGATTGGTGTGCGATTCCGATATTGTGCTTCCGGAAACGGTTCAGGAGTAATATCAGATTAGTCGTACCTGTTGTTACTCAAAACTTTACTATTCTTTCTTTTCCGTGTTCTGCAATGTTTCGGTATTTTACGGTCCTGTGGCTGCGTTGCAACACGGACTCTCGCAGTTGAGCCGATGTATGCCTTTAGACATCATGTCGCAACGGGATTGCCGGGTGTCATGGGCGTTCGTCATTGCCGCCTTCGTTGCTGTCTGCATTTTTGTCTTCGGTCGTCTGCAGGTCGGTCGGTGCTGTGGCGTTGGGCTGTTGCGGCGATGACTGTGTTTTCGGACCTTTCCATACCCAGTTGTTGCTGCTGAAGATGTGCTTGCGGCGTGTCGTTACGGGGGCGTCGGAGGTGTTGTTTTCCTGTGCGGACTGTTCACCGCGGTTGAGTTCGGGATAGGCGATGCGGGTGTGGTAGATGGTCTTGAGCGAGTCGATGAACACCTGTTTGGCATCGGAAATGTCCTTGAAGGTGATGGGGCACTCCTTGAAGTATCCCTCGGCCTGTTGGCTGTCGATGATGCGGTTGACGAGTGCGGAGATGCTCTCTTCGCTGTATTCCTTGAGCGATCGGCTGGCGGCTTCCACGGCGTCTGCCATCATCAGGATGGCCTGTTCGCGGGTGAAGGGGTTGCGCCCGGGGTAGGTGAAATCCTCCTTGTTGACGTTCTCCTCGCCCAGTTTGTTGCAGCTCTGTATGTAGAAGTAGCGCGTCATCCCTGTGCCGTGATGGGTGAGGATGAAGTCGCGGATAATCTTCGGCAGGCGTTCGCGCTCCGCCATTTTCAGCCCCTCGGTGACATGTCCGATGATGATGGAAGCCGAGCTCTTTTCGGAAATCATGTCGTGCGGGTTCACGTCCGTCTGGTTTTCTGTGAAGAATGCCGGGCGGCTGAGTTTCCCGATGTCGTGGTAGAGTGCCCCGGTACGCACAAGCTGCACCTTTGCCCCGATTTTGTCCGCCACCTCGGCAGCCAGATTTGCCACCTGCATGCTGTGGATGAAGGTGCCCTGTGCCTCCTTCGACATGCGTCGGAGGATGCGCGAATTGGTGTTCGAAAGCTCAATGAGGGTTACGGTTGAGGTGAAGCCGAAGATTCGCTCGATGAGGTAGAGCAGGGGATAGGCTGAGAGGAGCGCCACGCCGTTGAAGGCGATGTGGGTGTAGAGGCGCTTGTTGAGTCCGTTGAGGCTCACGCCCTGCGAGAGTTCGTAGCAAACCCCCATGGCGCACATGGCGAGGGTGACGTAGGCGGCGGTGCGGAAGAGCTGCTGGCGCTCGGTAAGGTCGCGAAGGCTGTAGATGGCAACCAGGCCGCCCACCATCTCGATGAGTACGAACTGGTAGCAGGTGACAAGGGGGATGCTTGAAATCAGTACAAGAACGGTATGAACCATGAAGGCAGTACGCGTGTCCATGAAGATGCGTACAAAGATGGCCGCCATGGCAAAAGGTATGAGGTAGACCGTGAGGAGGTTGAAGCGTAGCATCAGGCAACTGATGACGCAGAAGAAGGTGATGACGCAGAAGAGGAGGCAGATGCTCTGGAAACTCGAGAACAGGTCGCGGCGGAACAGGTTGAGGTAGGCCAGCAGTAGGGCGAAGAGTATGATGACCATGCCGCCCTGACCGGCCATCAGCCTCCGTGCCTTGCTCGAGGACTGCGAGGAATTCTCCCTGATTTCGTCGCGGAAGGAGTCGAGTTTGGCCTTTTTCACCGAGTCCACGCGTTCGGCGCGGTCGATGATGAGCTCGCCCTGTTCGACGTAACCGTCGGTGGTGGATACCGATGCGAGGATGTTTTCGCGGGCTTCGTGCGTCTTGGTGCTGTCGTAGAGGATATTGGCCTCGAGGTATTTGTTCAGGTCCAGGCGTGTCAGGATTTCGCGCGAATAGGTCTCCGCCTCGTTTGCCATGAGGTATTCATAGGCAGTTCGTGTGGAGAAGACGTCCGTGACAGCGTGTGTGGTGGCGGTCTTTCCGTCGATGATGCTCACATTCGTTGCCTTGGCATTCTGGATGCGTTTGTAGACATCGGGCTCCATGACGCCTTGTTCGTACACCTGTTGCAGCAGTTCCACCGCATGGGTATAGTAGGTGTAGGGGACGTCGGGGAAACGTCCCTCGGCATAGTCGCTGCGGAAGTTCCGCACCATCTGTTTGCCGATGGCGGGAGCGGCGTTGAAGTAGGGCGTAAGCTGTTCCAGGGCCTTCTCGCGCTCTTGTTGGAGTTTCAATTCCGACTTTTTGACGGGGAATGCGAATTTTGCAATGAGGGGGTCGTAACGCCACGGCTGTCCCTGGACATATTCATAGTTGAAGGCTTCCTTGTCTTTTGGAAGCACCCATAGAATGCATATGAGGCTAATGAAAATGCAAAGGAAATAGTGGAATTTCTCTTTCATGGTTCTAAAAAAAAATGGGGGAGGGGGGAAGACCTCTCCTGCACCGTCCTCCCGGCAGCAAAAAACTCCAAGGCGGTAGGGAGAAGGATGCGGTGACGGCCGCAGCGCAGCACGAGGTGTACCAAGAGGTGTTTCACCACCGCTTATCGGAATCCCCTATAAACAAGTTGCTGCGAATTTACGGCAAAAACCCCCATTCTCCAAATTTTGTACAGTAAAACTTGGCGGTATGGCGGAAAGTCTGTAATTTTGCCGCCATATCATGTGCCGCTTTGCCAATGTGGCATCAAGTCGGAATCCAACTGTCCGTGCTTTTACAGCGGACATTTCGGAGGATGCAACCCCAACCGTTGAGACCATGCGAAAGCCAATCTTTTTCTACTTCTTTTCTGTGATGGCATGCCTGTTGGCCATGCTTCCCACCACGGCCTTTGCCCAGCAGACGGCCGAAGCGGTCGGAAGCATGGAGAATCCCCTCCCTGTCGCCCCCCGTTACGGATATTGCAGCCACAAGCAGTTGCTCGAAAGCATGCCGGAATACGTGCAGGCCATTGCGCAACTCAAGAGTCTGCGCGGAAAATATGAAAGCGAGGCGAGCCACAACGAGGAGGACTTCCGCCGCCGTTTCCAGGAATATCTCCAGGGGCAGAAGGAATTTCCGGAAGCCATCCTGCTGAAGCGCCAGGCCGACCTGGAACGGAGCATGGAGGAAGGTCTTGCCTTCAGGGCCCAGGCCGATTCGCTCCTGCAACAGGCAGAAATCGACCTCATGCGGCCGCTGCATGCCCGCATCGATGCCGCCATCCGCGCGGTGGCCATCGAACACGGATATGAATGTGTGGTCAATACGGATGCTGGAGCATTCCCCTTCCTCAACCCAGCGTTGAGTGAGGACATCACGGCTTTCGTCTCGGAAAAGCTCCGTGACGAATAGGTTCCGGCACGGCATGGCGGCATATGGCATGCGGAAAACCGAGTTTCGGTATACGAGAGCAGATGCCGACCATAAACGACCGTAAGGTCTAAACCAACACCCCATATGATTGGAATTTTTGACAGCGGCTATGGTGGGCTGAGCGTGATGAGGCAGATACGGAGGCTGATGCCTGAATACGATTACCTCTACCTTGGCGACAATGCCCGCGCTCCTTACGGTCCGCGCTCCTACGACGTCGTATACCACTATACCCTTCAGGCCGTGGAAGCCCTCTTTGCACGTGGTTGCGAACTGGTGATACTGGCCTGCAACACTGCCTCGGCCAAGGCTCTGAGGACCATCCAGCAGCACGACCTGCAGCGGCTCGGGGCCACACGGCGTGTGCTGGGCGTCATACGTCCCACCGTGGAGGCCATCGGCGACATCACCCGCACCCGCCATATCGGCATCCTTGCCACGCAGGGAACTGTAGGGTCGATGTCGTACAATATGGAAATTGCCAAGCTCTTCCCCGATATCCACGTCACGGCACAGGCGTGTCCCATGTGGGTGCCGCTGGTGGAATACGGCGAATACGACACTCCGGGTGCCGACTATTTCGTGAAGAAACGCATCGATGCCGTCATGGCTGCCGATCCCCTCATCGATACCCTCGTGCTTGCCTGCACCCACTATCCCCTGCTGATGGACAAGATACGCCGCCATTCGCCGCCGGCGGTGAAGATTCTTCCGCAGGGCGAAATCATAGCCGCCTCGTTGAAGGACTACCTGCACAGGCATCCCGAGATGGATACCCGTCTGCAGCGGCACGGCACAGCACGGTTTCTGACCACCGAGGACCCGCAGAAGTTCTGTGAAAGTGCCACCATCTTCATGCCGCATACCGATGTCCAGGTGGAACGCATCCAACTCTGAAAATCCCCCTGCCCCCCCATAAAGAAATATGCAAGATATTGACAACCTCTATCCCATCACCGACCGTATGCTTCCCCGCCAGGCGAAGGAAGAGCTGCTCGGCCAGCGCGGCGTGATGATATGGATGACCGGCCTTTCGGGCTCCGGCAAGAGCACCGTGGCCCTGGCTCTCGAGCGCGAACTTCACCGCCGGGGTCGTCTCGTGCGCCTGCTTGACGGCGACAATGTGCGTACGGGCATCAACCGCGGTTTGGGCTTCTCGCCCGAGGACCGTTTGGAGAACATCCGCCGCATAGCCGAGGTAGGCCGTCTCTTTGTCGACACCGGCATCATCACCATCGCCTGTTTCGTGAGTCCCACCCGCGAACTCCGTGAGATGGCACGCCGTATCATCGGCAGCGACGACTTCCTCGAAGTCTACATCTCCACTCCGCTTGCCGAATGCGAGCGCCGCGACGTCAAGGGCCTCTATGCCCGTGCCCGGCGTGGCGAAGTCAAGGACTTTACAGGCATTTCCGCACCCTTCGAAGCCCCCGAACATCCTGCACTCAGCCTCGATACCTCGTGCCTGAGTGTAGAGGAGAGTGTAGAACGCATCATCAGTCTTCTCAATCTCTGACGGCCGGTCGCTGGAAATCCATCCGTAATTCATTCCCCTGAACAAACATTATCAGAAATGTCAGAAAACTATAGCCTCAGTCATTTGAAGGAGCTCGAAGCCGAGTCCATATATATTATCCGCGAAGTGGCAGCGGAATTCGAAAACCCTGTGATGCTCTATTCCATCGGAAAGGATTCGAGCGTCATGGTACGTCTTGCCGAGAAGGCCTTTGCGCCCGGCAAGGTCCCGTTCCCCCTTATGCACATCGATTCGAAGTGGAAGTTCCGCGAGATGATAGAGTTCCGCGACCGTTACGCTGCCGAGCACGGATGGGACCTCATTGTCGAGAGCAACGAGGAAGCCTTCAAGGCCGGCGTCGGCCCCTTCACCCATGGGTCGAAGGTGCATACCGACCTGATGAAGACGCAGGCACTGCTCGCCGCACTCGACAAGCACAAGTTTGACGCTGCATTCGGCGGTGCACGGCGTGACGAGGAAAAGAGCCGTGCCAAGGAGCGCATCTTCTCCTTCCGCGACCAGTTTCACCAGTGGGACCCGAAGAACCAGCGTCCCGAACTGTGGGACATCTACAATGCCCGCGTGCGCAAGGGCGAAAGCATCCGCGTGTTCCCCCTCAGCAACTGGACGGAACTCGACATCTGGCAGTATATCCGCCTTGAGCACATCCCCATTGTACCGCTCTATTTTGCCAAGGAGCGTCCCGTCATCAACCTCGACGGCCAACTCATCATGCCCGATGACGACCGCCTGCCTGCAGAATACCGCGACCGCATCGAGACGAAGAAAATCCGTTTCCGCACCCTCGGATGCTGGCCGCTCACGGGAGCCATCGAGAGCGAGGCGGACACCATCGAAAAGATTGTGGAGGAGATGATGACCACCACGAAGTCGGAACGTACCACCCGCGTCATCGACTTCGACCAGGAGGCCTCCATGGAACAGAAAAAGCGCGAGGGATACTTCTGAGCGCCTTGTCCGACGGACACCGCTCCGGAAGTGGTATAAAATATTATATGAATGGCAGCCCCATCGGCAAATATGCTGGCGGGGCTGTCGGTGTATGGTGCTCGCATGGTTGTGAAAACAGTCGGAAACCACAGTTTATAGCTGGTGGAAATGACCCATAGGTCACTAATTTATAGCACACCCCTATAGCACACTCCCAAAAAGAAAGTCCCCGGACAAGATTTGCATCTTGTGCCGGGGGCATTTCATTTTCGTATGATAGGGTGAATGTTGTTTGCGCTGTGCGGTGACTCAAGAAACCTTACTGTGCCTGGTCTTCTTCGCCTTCGTTGACGGTCATCTCGTTGGAGGGAGCCTTCTCCACGAAGGTGGTGTATCCAGCCTCGATGAGGATGTTATACCACTGCACGAGTTTGCGGATGTCGGAAAAGTGTACGCGGTCGCGGTCCCAGTTGGGGAGGGCCTTGTCCATGATTTCCTGGAGGGTGTCTTCGTTGGCCTCCTTGTGGCTCACCTCGGTCTTGCCCTGAAGGGCATCGTAGAGGTTCTGGAACACCTGCATGAGGTTTACGTCGTCGCTGTCGGTGTACATGCTGACGTCGCCGAGCGATGTGACGCGGTCGTGCATGCCTGCGGGGAAACGGCGGTGCTGGGCATCGAGGGTTTCGACGATGAGGGTGCGGTTGCCGCGTGATACAAGTTTATAGAGACCAGGTTTGCCGGAGATGGCGAGGATGATGTCTTGCATGGCTATATATCAGAAATATAGATGTGAAGATGAAATAAAATGGTGTTTGTATGTCTTTCTTCGAAAAGATATCGTGGCAAAGTTAGCAATTTCTTTCCGTTTGCGTGTATGTTGCGGTGTAAAAAACGCATGGTTACCCGTTTTTCGTCATCCGAATGGCGGCGTTTCGGTCGTTTTTCCGTTGTGCCGTCGTGTAATCCTGCGTTATTCAGCGCCGGGTGTAGCGGCGGTATTTCAGTGCCGGCACGCCGAGCGCCATAAGGGCATACAGGCGGTGTCCCTCGGGCAGGTGCAGCAGCTGTGCCGTGCGGCGTGGACCGAAGAGTTTGCAGGCCGTCTGCACGAATCCCAGATAGATTTGCGAAATGCCGTGGGCTTCGGCCATGAGCGAGGCATTCTGGTAGGCAAGGTTGCAGTCCTGCCATCCGAAGTCGTAGCCTTTGGGTGCTGAAAATGCCATGATGACGTTGGCGTTGCACACCGAAGGGCGCTCCCCTGCCTCCCAGCGTTTGCGGAAAGCCTCGAGGGCAGGAGCCTGACGGTAGAGGTCGGCCAGGAAAAGTTTTGTCAGGGGGCGTACGATGGGGTGGAGGAGTATGCGTGCCAGCCGGAGAAAGAAGCGCATGGTGGCATCCTCGATATGCTGGATTTCCTGACTGTCGCGGATGACGCTGACGCGGATGCGGCGTGAATTCTCCGCTGTGGGGGCATAGCGTGCGGCCTCGAGTACATCGCTGATGACGTTGTCCGGTACGGGGCGAGAGGTGATGCTGCGGTTGGTACGCCGGCTGCGCATGAGTTCGAGTACGCTTTCGGGCGAAGGCAACCGTTTCTCCTCCACCTGGACAATGTTTTCGGGAGGAAACGCAGGATGTTGCAGGGCACTGGAAGGGCAGAGGGCGGCACAATGTCCGCAGGCAATGCATTCCTCGGGGCGTTGGACCATGGGCACGGTCTTTTCGGTGGCCTGCACAAGTACGTTCTGCGGGCATTCGCGGGCACAGGCTCCGCAGCGCAGGCATAGTTCTGGAATGATACGGATGGCTTTCATGGTGGCAAAGTTACGCATTTATTATGGTTGCAAGCCTTTTTCGCAGGGGTAAATTTGACTTTATGCCAAGATGTTCCTTTTGGCATCGCTCACTTGCTTATTAATACAGACAGGAAGTGCCGTTTTACGATTCCAGTGTCGTCGTCCGTGACATGGCAGGCAAGGATGATTTTCGGGGACGAGGCCTTTCATGCGGTTGCCGGATGATATCATGGAAATGAAGGCTGAAAGGCTGGAATTTTCAGAAATGAAGGTATCAAAGACAGTGCTTGGATTCAAGCCAACCGGACGAGTGTGCAATATTTCCCGATGTCCTTTGGCGCACCTGCAAAAACCTGTGTTTCCGTTTATTACCTTTTGCTATAAAATTTCTTTGTTGTACCTTTGTCTTTCCAAAGTCATATAGCAATGTCAGAGAATGCATTAGTAAAGCTATTAAGCTATATACTCCCTTCGGAGTTCAACGAATATTTTGACCTTACCGACGTCAAGGAAGAAGAACGTGGTGTGGAGAAGATACTCCATCTGTATCTTCACGAGAAGAACATTCAGCCGGATGGTCACACAGAGCTGTCTCCCAACGGTTTTTATCCGGAATCATGCATCAACCACTTTCCTCTCAACGAGCACCGTACCGTTCTGCACGTATGCCGCCGACGTTGGAAGGACGGTGTGGGTAAGACGTATAGCAGGGACTGGGAGTTGACAGCAAAAGGTACACGGCATACTAAAGAGTTTGCCGCTTTTTTAAAAGAATTCCTTGGATACATCCCCGATTACAGCCAGATCACTCCAGAAACCGTATCACATCAAGGCTGACGAGTTCGAACGTGCCTACAAGGATTTCCTCAGCGGTTACCGTACCTGGAAAGAACTGGCACATGCAGAGGACTGGCTTGTCTTCTACAAGAACATAGGGCCACATCTGAGCATTGACGAGACAGCGCTCTCTGACGGTGAACTTTATACAATAATCTCCAACAAGGCTGCCCATGGCGGCAAGGGAGCCATCGTGGCTATTGTCAAGGGAACCAAGGTTGAGGATGTCGTAAAGGCATTGATGCATATCCTTTGGTACGAGAGGGCTAAGGTGCTTGAGGTAACGATGGACTTCTCCGAGAGTATGCATTCCATAGTAAAGCAGTGCTTTCCGTATGCCACGATAACAATTGACCGCTTCCATGTTCAGAAGGACTGCTACGATGCCATGCAGCAAGTGCGTATCAAGCATAGGCGCGAGGCTCAACGTGCCGAGATGGAAGCGCGCGAGCAGCACAAACTCCGTAACAAGAAGAATGCTGAAGCACGAAAGAAACGCCTTGCGAAGAACGGAGGCAAACGGAAAGGAAAACAAGGACGGAAGCCCAACCGTAAGAATGAGAAGTACGAGCCTGTGAGGCTGTCAAACGGAGATACCGTCTGTGAACTCCTGACACGTTCACGCTATCTGCTGATGACATCGGCAGATAAATGGACTACGAGTCAGGAAATCCGTGCAAGACTGCTGTTTGAACTCTATCCTGACATGAAGACCGCGTATTCGCTCTCGCACTCTTTGCGCATGATTTTCAATAACAAAAACGCCACAAAGGAAAGCGGGAAGAAAAGCCTTGCCCAATGGTATGCAAAAGTCGGAGAATTCGGAGATGACAACTTCAACACTGTTGCAGCAACCATCTATGAGCGGCAGGGAGAAATACTCAACTACTTCATCAATAGGTCCACCAATGCGTCTGCAGAATCTCTTAATTCAAAGATTAAGCAGTTTCGCGCACAACTGCATGGGGTCATCGATGTAAAGTTCTTCTTATTCAGACTCTCAAAGATATTTGGCTAAACACAGGTTTTTGCAGGTGCGCCAAGATATTTGGCTAAACACAGGTTTTTGCAGGTGCGCCGATATTTCTGAAAATTTCGGTATAATCATGCATACAAACGGTATAAAGACAATAAGCAGAAGGTATACATCTTGATGTATAAAGCAAAAAACATTAAATTTGTAGGCGCAAAGGCTAAAGCATCAGACGAAAACCATAAAATATATCTTTTCAAATGAAGTCTACAAAATCATTGTGGATATCCCTTCTCCTTGTGTTCTTCTCATGGATGACGGCATCGGCTCTGACCTTAAACAGCGGCAGCCGGTACCGTCTGAAAAACGTGGCCACATCGAGATACTTGGGTACGAACAGCCAAAGCGCCAACAACTCAAAACTCTATCTGGAGACGCTCGACACCAGCAGCGAATACCAGATCTGGACACTCCAGCAGACTGGCACCAAATGGTGTCTGTACAACGCGACGTACAACTTCGGACTGGACATTGCGCCCACACAGTCGTACCCCGTCCTTTGGACCTATAGTTCGAGCAACGAGAACCAGCAGTTTACCATTACCAATGTCAGCGACGACATCTTCCTGCTGAGCTGCACCCCAAGTTCCACCACCTACTACCTGGGCTATTCCGCGTCCGGCACCACATACTCCGTGACACGCAGCACCTCGTCCACAGCAAGCCGGTTCGTCTTCGAACTCTGCGACGATTCCGGCTCTTCCATCGTCGTGGACGAGAACGCCACCAACATGGACGAATGGCCCACTGACACCGACTGGCAGGACGAGACTTCATTCGGCACGAACAAGGAGGCGGGCCATGCCACCATGATTCCCTACCGCACCACTACCGCCCTACAGGCCGATGCCGCCTACGACAAACCATGGCTGACACCGGAAAGCACGGACTATCTGAACCTCAACGGCACCTGGGACTTCATGTATGTGGCAAGCACCAGTCTGAGACCCTCGAACACCGAGATGTACGCCATCAGCCGCACGGACTTCACAAAAGGCAGTTCGTGGGGAACAATTCCCGTACCCTCGTGCATCGAAATGCAGGGATATGACAAGCCTATATATGTAAATGTGAACTATCCCTTCACGGACAATCCCCCATACACCGTCATCACCGCCTCCGGCATCGGTGCCAGCCCCGTGGCCACCTACCGCCGTACCTTCCAGATTCCCACAAGCTGGGACGGCCGCCGCATATTCTGGCACAGCGACGGACTCTACAGCGGAGCATATCTGTGGGTCAACGGCTACTATGTGGGCTACACCCAGGGCGGAAACAACGATGCCGAGTTCGACATCACCCCCTACGTCAACACCGGCGAGAACTCCATCGCCATACAACTGTTCAAATGGACCGATGCCTCGTACCTCGAAGGCCAGGACATGTGGCACATGAGCGGCCTGCACCGCGACGTTTACCTCTACTCCACCCCCAAGGCCTTCGTACGCGACCACTACATCACCGCATCGCTCAATACCTCAGACTACGCTTCGGGAACCTTCAACGTGGCAATGGAAGTCGACAACCGCGATGCCCTGACCACCACAAAGACCCTCGCCATCACCCTCAACGACCCTGAAGGGAATGCCGTCTACACCACCACAAAGAGCGTCTCGCTCAGCGCAACCACGACCTCCAGCACGGTAAATGTCAGCACCTCGCTCAGCAACCTCAAGCCCTGGACGGCAGAAACGCCCAACCTCTATACGCTCATCGTCAGCCAACGCGATGCCAGCGGCAACGAAGAGATGGCCTTTGCCACAAAATACGGTTTCCGCGACATCACCATCAGCAGCAAGGTGGTGAAGATCAACGGCCAGCGGGTATTTTTCCGAGGTGTCAACACCCAGGATACGCAACCCGAGACCGGACGAAGCATCAGCATGGAGACCATGCTCCGCGACATCGAACTCATGAAACAGGGCAACGTCAACACGGTCCGCACCTCGCACTATCCCCGACAGCCCAAGATGTACGCCATGTTCGACTACTACGGACTCTACGTCATGGACGAGGCCGACGTGGAATGCCACAAGGCTTGGGAGGACGGCAAGAACATTCCCGGCACGACCTCATGGAAAAACCAGTTCCTCGACCGCACGGAACGCATGGTCTACGGCCACCGCAACCATCCCTCCATCATTTTCTGGAGCCTCGGCAACGAATGCGGTACGGGCAGCAATTTCCAAAGCACCTACAACCGCTGCAAGGCACTCGACTCCCGACCCGTTCACTATGAAGGCGCCACACGCGGCGGAACGTCCTATACCGACCTGCAGTCGGTGATGTACCCCACCATCAGTTCCGTACAATCTTCTGCGAACTCGGCGTCGAAGCCCTATTTCATGTGCGAATATGCACACGCCATGGGTAATGCCATCGGAAACCTCAAGGAATACTGGGACATCATCGAAAGCAGCAGCTACGGCATCGGAGGATGCATCTGGGACTGGGTAGACCAAAGCATCTACGACCCGGCATACATCGGGCAGAAGACCAACGGCTACGACCACTACATCTCGGGCTACGACATGCCGGGACCGCATCAGGGCAACTTCGTCAACAACGGCATCATCTGTGCCGACCGCACATGGAGTGCCGAACTCACCGAAGTAAAAAAGGTGTACCAGCCTGCCAAGATGACATGGAGCAACGGCAAGCTGACAATCACGAACAAATTTGCCTTCACCGACCTTGCCGATGTCTTCGAACTTTATTACGCCGTCGTCACCGACGGAAACGTGGTAAGCGGGGGCACACGCCCACTCTCCAGCGTGAAACCCGGCAACAGCACCACCCTCAGCATTCCCTGCTCCGGCGAGTTCCTCAACGTCGAACTCCGTCTGAAAGCCGATATGCCCTGGGCCGAAAAGGGATATGCACAATGCACCGAACAGTTCGCTGTAAACGACCCCGGCGCCGTACTACCCACACATTCCGCCACCGGTACACTCACACTGTCCACAGGCAGCAGCACCTATACCCTGACCAGCGACCACATCAGTTTCGTCATCGGCACCGACGGTTTCATCGACTCCTTCGTGAGCAACGGCATCAACATGCTGGCAACCACAAACGCCATCAACCAACCGGCATATTCCAACATCCGTTGGGTGGAGAACGACAATGCCGGCGCACCGAACGGCGACACCAGCACCAGCGTGTCTTCGCGCAGCATGACCACGCCTACGCTGAGCAACGACAAGACCTATGCCACTTTCAGTGTCACGCACAACGTCAGTTCGAAGTGCAACATCACCATAAACTATACCGTATATGCCGACGGATATGTTGACATGCAGGTCACCTATTCGCCCAAGGTAAGCGGACTGCGGCGCATCGGTCTCGACATGAAGTTTGCCGGAGGCCATGAAAAAGTGGAATACTACGCCCGCGGACCTTGGGAAAACTACAACGACCGCTCCACAGGTTCCTACATCGGACGCTACAGCGACACCGTCGACAACCTCTTCAACGACGACTATGCCCGGCCGCAGAGCAACGGCAACCGCCTCGACCTGCGCGAACTCGTACTGCGCAATGCCACCACGGGCAAGGAAATCCACCTTGCCGTCGGCGGACAGGCAAGCTTCTCGCTCTCGCACTACAATCCCACGACCTTCTTCAACACCCCGATGCACAACTGGGAGCTTACCCGCGAAGATGAGGTGTTTGCCACCATCGACTACGTACAGCGCGGTCTGGGCAACGCTTCCTGCGGCGGCGATGCCACACTCTCGAATTACCAATGCCCGTCGTCGGGCACCTATTCCCACACCTTGCGTCTTTGGGGTGCCGACGGAACGGCCGACATTGCCGTGGAAAGCATCGAAATCGATACAGAAGAGAGCCGCCACACGCTGATTGCGGGCAACGACCTGCAGCTCACGGCGACCGTAATGCCCGAAAATGCCGGCAACCGCACCGTGACATGGAGCAGCAGCAACACTGCTGTGGCCACCGTCTCCGACGATGGTCTTGTCTGCACGACAGGTGCAGGAACCGCCGTCATCACCGCCACCGCCAACGACGGCAGCGGCATCGCCGCCACCTACAGCCTCACCGTCATCGCCGACCCCGAGGCATCGTACACCGAACCTTCCGCAACCTCGCACAGCAACGATGCCATAAGCGGAAACTGGAGCGGGCTTTCCACCGGACTGCACCTGACATGGGCTTCGAAGGACGTGCGCTACAAGCGCCGCACATGCCCCAGCGTCACCGAGACCGCCGAGACCACCGTCTACGCATGGCGCGGCGAACGCATCGGACTGCAGGGACTGGCATTCTCGAATGCCGCACTCTCCGGGTCGTACACCCTTGAATTCGAAAGCAGCGATGCCGCACTGACAGCTGAACTGGGATGGGAACGGTATGTAAAGACCAACACCAAGACGGACTGCGGAGCGGACGGCGCAATGACCGACAACACCACCTACACCACCGCCGACATGATTGACTGCGGGGCTTCGGTCAGCATCGCTGCAAAGGAGGTGCGCCCGCTGTGGCTCAGCGTGGAAGTGCCGCGCGATGCCGCAACCGGCACACGCACCCTCTACGTCCGTGTCAAGAACGGCAGCAACACCGCCGGCACGCTGAAGGTGAACCTGGTGGTTCTTGACAAAACCCTACCCGAGCCCAAGGACTATACCTTCTACCTCAACCTTTGGCAACAGCCCTATGCCGTGAGCCGCTACTACGGCGTGGAGCCCTGGAGCGACGAGCACCTCGAACTGCTGAAGCCCTACGTACAGCGTCTTGCACGCGGCGGACAAAAGTCCATCACCACCGTCCTTGTCTACGAACCCTGGGGCGACCAGACCCTCGACAACTTCGAACCGATGGTCGACATAGTCAAACAGACCAACGGCAACTATACCTACGACTATACCATCTTCGACAAATGGGTGGAGCTCGTCAGCAGCTGCGGCATCAATGCACAGTTGGACTGCTTCTCGATGATACCGCGCGACAATTACGGATTCCGCTACTACGATGCCTCAACCGGTGCATACAAAACGCTCAGTGCCACACCGGGAACCACCGCCTACAACAACTTCTGGACGCCATACCTCACCTCACTGGCCGAACATTTCCAGGAGACCGGATGGCTCGGGAAGGCAAACATCGGACTCGACGAGAGCTACAACACCACCCATCTGCAGTCGATGTACAACCTGGTCAACAGCGTCAACAGCAACCTGCACATCTCCCTGGCAGGATACTACAGCAGCGTGGCGAACAACTTCCATGACCTCAGCGTGGAATGGCCGGGCACCGGACTGACATCGTCCATCATCTCCGCACGCCGTGCGGCAGGAAAGACGACATCCTTCTACACCTGCTGCAGCAATGCCACGCCCAACCTCTTCTCAAACAGCCAGCCCTGCGAGGCAGCCTACCTGCCACTGCTGGCCTATGCCGAGGGCTACGACGGCTATCTGCGCTGGAGTGCCTTCAACTGGACGACATCGCCCATGACCGACACGCGCTACAGGCTGTGGGAAGCCGGCGACATGTACAGCATCTATCCCGGAAACCGTACCAGCGTGCGCTACGAACGACTGATTGAGGGTATCCAGCAGTTCGAGAAGCTGAAAATCATGGAGTCGTCATTCTCCGCTGCCGAACAGTCTACGCTAAGCAGTCTGGTGAGCAAAATGAAGCTTGGCGAAACCCTCAGCACCGATGAGATTGCCGCCTGCGTGACGGGCATCGAGGCCCTGGTCAATCCCCATACGGAAGAAACCACCGTACCCGTCACGGCGGTCAGCGTCAGTGCCACCACGAACAGCGTGGAAATCGGACGTCAGCTGCAACTCACCGCCACTGTCGCCCCTGCGGACGCTACCGACAAGAGCCTCACATGGGCGAGCAGCAACACCGCTGTGGCCACCGTCAGCAGCCAGGGCATCGTCACCGGCGTAGCCATCGGAAGTGCCACCATCACCGCAACGGCCAACGATGGCAGCAACGTGTCGGCGAGCATCACCATCACGGTCGAGGCCGTGCAGATTGCCGTCACCGGCATCACCCTTTCGGCACCCTCCACCAATGTGGCCGAAGGACGTCAGTTGCAACTCACCGCCACTGTCGCCCCGACAAACGCCACCGACAAGAGCCTCACATGGGCGAGCAGCAACACCGCTGTGGCCACCGTCAGCAGCCAGGGCGTCGTCACCGGCGTAGCCATCGGAAGTGCCACCATCACCGCAACGGCCAACGACGGCAGCAACGTGTCGGCGAACATCACCATTTCAGTAGTGGAAGCGAAGGCGACCGTCACAGAGATTACCCTGTCGGCTGCCAGCAACAGCCTCTATACCGGCTTCACACTGCCCGTCACTGCCGTCACTGCCCCCGATGATGCTGCCGACACCTCGGTCACCTGGTCGAGCAGCAACACCGCTGTGGCCACCGTCGACAGCGAAGGCCTTGTCACCGGCGTGGCAGCGGGCTCCGTCACCATCACCGCAACGGCCAACGATGGCGGCGGTGCAAGCGGAAGTATCGCACTGACCGTCAACGAAAGTTACCCCATCAACTTCGACAAATCGGCCACAAGCACCCACAGCGGCCGCTATCTGCAGGCCATACGTCTGCAACCTGCCAACGGCAGCCAGCAGAGCATCGATGTGGCATCGGCCTTATACAGTGCCATATATTACAACCTTACGGCCACTGCAGACGGCTTCTCGTGCGTAGCCGGCGAAACGCTGACACCGGAGTTCTACTACCAGGCTACCGGAGGATGGATGTCGGGATATGTATATGTCGATACCGGAAACGACGGTACATTCTCCTACAGCGACACCGCCGACGGACTCACCGACCTGATGTCCATCAGCACACACGACTTCAACAGCGGTGAGGACAACAACCTGAAGACGAACAAGATTATCAGCATGGCATCATTCACCGCTCCCTCCGCACCCGGCACCTACCGTATGCGCTACAAGGTGGACTGGGCAAGCACCGACCCGGGCGGCAACACCTCGAACAGCATCATCACCAACGGAGGTGCCATTGTCGACATTCTGCTCAAGGTCTATGCCCGCGGCGATGTGAACGGCGACGGCAGGGTGAACGTGGTGGACATTGCCGCACTCAATGCCGCCATCAACGGAAATGCCACCATCACCGAAGTCCGCACGGACATCAACCGCGACGGCAACGTCGATACGGACGACGTCAGCGCATTGCAACAAATCATTCTGAATGCAAAATAAGGGCTAATAGGATGTGAACGTTTTCGTTAAGCCAAAAGACCAAAGAGAGTTTACTCACTTTGGCTTGGCGAGAAAACGAAGGATGAAAACCAACCTGTTTTGATTTTTTAGACGACAAGGGGGACCGGACAACCGCATGCATGTTTGCGGATGTCCGGTCCCTCCCCTTTTCTGTTATTTTCTATCTACGTTCAAATCCCAACACAAAAGTGACATGATAGCCGCCTTTGGCTTTGTCGGCGAGGCTGAGCGAACCTCCCAACAGGGTCATAATCTGCCTTGACAAGGCAAGGCCCACGCCTGTGCCCGTCGGCTTCGTCGTATAGAACGGTATAAAGATATCTCGCCTCACCTCTGCAGGTATGGGCAAGCCGTCGTTGCTCATACGGAGTGTCGCATCGTTCCAATCCACAGATAGGGTCTTCGCCCCGGCTTCCACGGCATTCCTTGTCAAATTGACAAACACCTGGTGCAGGAGCGTGGCATCTGCCCGGACGCTGACCTCAGCAGGGATGTCCACCCGCCATTCCACATCGGGATACAGTGCCTTGATGTCTGAAACGAAATCCCGAAGCGGCAGATCCATGACGACGGGCTGTTGAAGTTGGGTAAGCTTGCGATAACTGTCCACAAAATGTATAAGATGATTGCTTGCCTCGTTGATGGCATGGATTCCCTTCTCCAAGGCTGTGCCAACCACCATGGGATGTTCCAAATAGGCTTGGCTGACGCTTTGTATGGGGGTGCAGCCGTTCATGATTTCATGCGTAAGCACGCGGGTGAGTCTTTGCCACGACTCCACCTCCTTTTGGGCCACCAGTCTGTTGATGTCCTGCCCAAGGTCGTTCAACGCCTCCTGCAACGCCCTTTCGCCATAGAACAGGCCTTTTACGGGGAGATGGAACGTAAACTCGTGGTTTCTGACCGCTTCGCGCATAAGCCGGGCACGGAGCCTCAGCCTGTTCTGATGGTAAAAAAAAAAGACCGCCAAAGCCACTGCGGCGACAATGACCGCGAACACTGCAATGCCTATCATTTTCCCAACTTTTTATAAAGCCTCTGACGGGAAATCTCGAGTAGTTCCGCCGCCTTGCTGATGTTGCCATGACATTTGTCCACCACCTTGCGGACGTGCTCTTCCTCCATCTTTTCCAGCGGCACCACCTCAGTGCTGGCATCCACGGCATCCTTCAGCACACGGATGAGGTCGTGGTTGTCCCATGGTTTGGTCACGAAATCCACAGCACCGCTTTTCAGTCCCTTCACCGCAAGCTTTACATCGGCATATGCCGTCATCAGCACGATGGGGATATGGGGATGGCGACGATGGACGGCCTGCACCCATAACAGGCCTTCCTGACCATTGTTGACACCGAGCGAGAAGTTCATGTCGAGCAGCACCACATCCACGGTTTCCTGTTCCAACATAGTTAGTATGCTTTCGGGCTTTGTGAGGGTCAGTATGCGGTCGAACACACCGTCCAGGCATATTTCCAAAGTAGTGAAAATAGACGTATTGTCATCCACAACGAGTATTGTTCCGTATCTTGCCATTGAATCGGTTTTTTGCTTTTCTCTTTCTATGTTTAGAATCTCGCTGCAAAGGTAAATGCTTTTTCTGAAAAAACAGGCATGTTATCTTGCCTGATATGGCATTTGCCTCGATTTTGATGTGACAATTGGCTTGGCTTCGCCTTGCTCTCTCGCGACTCGGGATAGTCTGAGTAAACTCAGCCTCTCCACTCACTGCTCCATCGCTTGGCTTCGCCTTGCTCTCTCGCGACTCGGGATAGTCTGAGTAAACTCAGCCTCTCCACTCACTGCTCCATCGCTTGGCCATGCTTGTGCCTCGGCAACCGTAAGCAAGGAGGAAACGGACATCCGGGCCGCTTCCGGCTGGCGGCGCGAAACAAGAGTGTATTGTTTTAATACAACAAAGTGTATTGTTTTAATACAATCGTACCTTGGAGAGTCTGAAAATCATTGCCGTCTGCTACGGAGAAGGTAATTTTGCATCAAATTTCAAGGCATATGAAAAAACTTACTCGGCTTGTCGTCGGTTGCGCCCTACTCTCTATGGCTTGCCTCGCAGTACAGGCTCAGGAACCGTGGACGGCCGACCAATGCATACAATATGCCGTCAGGCACAACCACGACGTACGGCTGCAGCGTCTCGCGCTCGATGACTGCCAGACAGAAAAGGAACGGGCCGCGGGAGCGTTCCTTCCTGCTGCCGAAGGGAATGTCGGAGGCCAATACAACTTCGGCCGCGCCATTGACCCCGAGACCAACACCTACACCCATGTCAGTACGTTCTACAACTCGTACAGCCTGAATGTCGGCATACCCCTGTTCGACGGCTTCCAGCGCTTCAACAACCTGCGTGCGGCAAAGGCCGACATGCTTATGGGCCGAAGCCGACTGGCGGCACAGAAGGACGCTGTGGCACAGAAGGTACTTGAAACATACATGAACGCGCTATATTATAAAGGATGCATAGAGATTGCCGCACAGAAGCGTACCGAAAGCGAAATGCTCCTCCGCCAGACAAGGGTGATGGCGGAGGTGGGGCGCAAGGGGGAGGCCGATGTGGCACAGATGCAGGCGATATATGCCGCCGACGACTATGAGGTAACCCGCCAGCAGGGACTCTTCGACAAGGCCATGCTGGCACTGAAACAGCTGATGAACTTTCCGACGGGCGACGCACTGGAAATCGACACATACCGCGATGTGCCTCCGGACATCCCAGACGCAGATGCGGCCACCATCTATGCGCAGGCAAAAAGTTCCGACCCCGGCATCGCACAGGCAGCATACAGCCTGCAGTCTGCCAGATACGCCTTTCGGGCCAGCCGGGGTGCATTGTTCCCTTCCATATCTTTGGGGGCAGGCATTTCCACCACCTACTACCAGCAGTTGAATGTGCCGCATACAAGCGCTTTCGGCACACAGTTCCGCAACAATGCGGGACAGTACATCTACCTCTCGCTTTCCATACCGATTTTCAACCGGCTACAGACGATTGCCCACATCCGCCGGCAACGAGACAACGTGAGGAGAGCCGAGGAGGAACTGGAATACCGCCACAACGAACTGCAAAGACTGATACAGGAAACACTGACCGACCTGGAGCAGGGCTGCAAGGAGACCGAAAAGATGCGTGCCAAGGTGGCATCGGACAGCATAGCGGCACGGCTGACCGTCAGAAGGTACGAAGAGGGGCTGGCATCGTCCATCGACGTGCAGACGCAAGCCGTGGCCCTCCTGCAGAGCAAGGCCCAACTGTGGCAATGCCGCCTCACTCAGTACTACAGGACAAGCCTGTTGAACCATTATAAGGGAAAATCATTATGGACAGAATAATCGAGCGGAAACGGGGCCTGCAACGAAAGCATATCCCCTATATGGCAGGAGGGGCGTTTCTGCTGGCTATGGTGCTGTGGCTTGTCTTCGGCAACCACCGGAGCACCTTGCGGGTCAGTGCGGAGGACGTGACCGTAGGAAAGGTGACGAAAGGTGAATTCAAGGACTATGTCCGGCTCAACGGAACGGTCGTCCCCATCCAGGTTGTCCACATCTCGCCCGAAGAGGGAGGCATCGTCATGGAGAAAGTGGCGGAAGAGGGACAGCAGATAAGGAAGGGCGACGTCATCGTCCGGCTCTCCAACAGCAGCCTCGACCTGCAGATTCTCAATGCCGAGGCCGAGCTGGCTGAGAAGCAGAACCTGCTGCGCAACACGCAGGTGGCCATGCAGCAGGACCGGCTGAACAACGAGACGGAACAGGCATCGGTCGACATGGATGTGCAGCGCAAGCGCAGAGCCTACGAACAGTACAAACGACTGTACGACGAAGGACTTGTGGCCAAGGAGACGTTCCTGCAGGCCAAGGAGGACTACGAACTGTGGCAGAAGAAGCAGAACCTCATTGGCGAACGGCTGAAGAAGGATGCCCAGTATCGCAACATACAGATGGAGCAGATGGAGGACAACCTCGAGAATATGCAGCGCAACGTGCTGCTGGTGCGCCAGCGCAAGGGAAAGCTTGAGGTGCGCTCCACGATAGACGGCGAACTGGGACTGCTCGACGTGGCTCTGGGGCAGAGTATCACCGCCGGACAGACGATAGGACAGGTGAACGACCTCAGCGACTTCAAGATTGAAGCGCAGATAGACGAGCACTACATCGACCGCGTGAAGGTGGGGCTGTCCGCCGCTTTCGAGCGCGACGGCAAGACGTACACCCTGACGGTACGGAAGGTATATCCGGAGGTCAGACAGGGAAAGTTCCGCACCGACCTGACATTCACCGGCACCCGTCCCGCCCAGATCCGTTCCGGACAGACCTGCAACCTCAACCTCGAACTGGGACGCCCGGCGCAGGCCGTCCTCATCCCCAAAGGCACCTTCTTCCAGACCACAGGAGGCAACTGGATATTCGTTCTCGACAAGTCCGGCACCAAGGCATACCGACGCCACATCCGCATCGGCCGTCAGAACCCTCAGTACTACGAGGTGGACGAAGGTCTGGAACCGGGCGAACGCGTCATCACCAGTGGCTACGAGGCGTTCGAGGACAATGAGATATTGAAACTGGAATAAAGAACGGAGGGGAAGAGTGGGAGAAAAATATTGCACACTCCTCCCGGAATCACCCTTTTCCGCCCCCTCAAACGTCCGCCAAGAAGGCTCTAAACCTTCAAAAATTTTGACAAGGCACCGTGTCCCTTCTAGAGCGAAATTTGGCTGGTTTTTACGCATTTTGCCATCCATGGGTATCAATTGCTTCGATTCGACACATGCAGAATGCGGCCGGATTCATCGGATTTTGCGGCAAAATCTCCTAAAAGAGCAAAAAAAACATGCAAAACGACCCGTTTTGGGCCCAAAAACATCGGACTTTTTGGGCATAAACATCCGTACTTTCCCATCAAAACCTCCGTACTTTGTGGCAAAGAAGTCCGATGTTTTCGGTTTTCCGGCCGAAAAACGCGCGGAAACCCCTTTCTCCCGATTTTGCAATATTTCAGGCCGAGGCAAGGCTTGGTGGCTTCCGAGGCCCTTCTCAGCCCATTAACGATGGGGGTCGGCGGCCCTGAAGGCCACAGAAAACAGCCTACGGAAAATATTGCACACTCACTCTCTCATCCCCCCCCCGAGTCCAAGCTACGGAAACAGGGCATCCCCCCAAACCAAAAAGACAAACAAGACATGAAAAGCTTTTTCACATTCCTGTCAAGAAACAAACTCTATGCTACTATCGAGGCATTGGGATTAGCACTTGCATTCGGATTCATCATCATTCTTGCAGCATATGCAAGGACTGCTTTCAGCGTAGGCACCCGACAGCCGCTTTCCCAGCGGCTCTATGCCATAGGGACAGCAGACAGCTTTGGCATGACACTCGGCACGGCAGAGGAATTCTTCCCCTCTGTTCCGGAAATCGAGGCGTGGACAAGGATTGCCGACAACGGCGACATGGACATCACCATCGGCGACGAATACTATGCGGTGAAAGCTGCTGCCGTTGACACGAACTTCCTCCAACTGTTCGACTATCGCCTTACGGGTTGCAGCAAGGACAGGATATTGGCATCGGCCGACCAGGCAATCATCTCGGAAAGCTTTGCCCATAAGGCGTTTGCAGGAGAAAACCCCGTGGGACGTATCCTCACAGAGGGAGACCGGCACTTTGTCGTCTGTGGAGTGATAGAGGACTTCGGAGCATATGATGTGTTCAACCATTGCGACGTCTTGTTGAGCATGAAAGTGATGGAAGGTACGATGCAAAGGATGAATCAGTTCGGCTCTGTGCAAACCTTTGTTACCCTTGCCGATGGGGCGTCCCCCGACAGCGTCGCCCTGAAACTCCTTGACAAGTATTGCGCATATTGGGGGGATAGTTACCAACGCGATGCATCCAATGGCGGCTTTCTCTATGGTTCGTCGCTCACCCGCCTGGACCATATCTATTTCAGCGGAAAGGAGACGTACGATATCTTCAAGGCCGGCGACAGGAAGACCGTGGAGAATCTGCTCCTCGTAGCACTCGCACTGCTCGTCTCGGCCATCTTCAACTATATCAACCTCACCGTTGCACAAGCCGGAAAGAGGGCAAAGGAAATGGCTACGCGACGGCTGCTGGGCGAATCGCAGCGGGGCATTCTCTGTCGGTATATCAGCGAATCGTTTGTCTTCACGTTGGCATGCTTTGCGCTCGGATGCGGCATTGCCTGCTGTCTGAGACCCTTGATGAACGAGCTGCTGACGACAGACATCCCGCTGCACGGAGACGGGACTGCCGTTGCCTTTGCGCTGGTGCTCGTCGGCATGGTCTCGTTGGTTTCCGGACTGCTGCCTGCCATGCTCTCCTTACGGTTCAAGCCCATCGATGTGGTAAAGGGAAACTTCCGTTTCCGTAGCAAGATGCTTTTCAGCAGGGTCTTCATTGTTTGCCAGAATCTGGTGAGCACGATTTTGATTGCGTTGGCATTGACCATGGTCCTCCAGATGCGGCACCTTGCCCACCTGCCATGCGGATACCACACGGACGATATCATCGAACTGTACACCTATACCTTGGGATACCCGTCAATGGATGCTCCCAATGAACTTGCCAAACGGCTCAGAGCCCTGCCCTGCGTGGAGGACATCGGGATGAGCATAAACCCGCCTTCCAGATGTTCGGACAACGGGCTCTACGATGAACAGGGAAAAATGTCGTGGTTATCCTTGTCTTCCCTCGACTCGGTAAGTTTCAGGATGCTGGGGTTCAAGGTGGTCCGGCAGTACTCCGCTCCCCTCGACGGAACCTGCTGGCTGACGGAAGAGGCACAGAAACGGTATGGCATCACCGAGAAGAACCGCGACGTGGGGCGGTTGGGCGATGGCAGACCGCAATATCAATGTTGCGGCATCATAGCCGATTACAGGTCGAAGGACGCGCTCAGAAAACCGATGGACGATTCGCACAATGCCGTGATGAACAGAAACGACCTGTGTGCAAGCCTGCTCATAAAGGTCACCGGCGACCGGAAGGAGGCCTCAGAAAAAGTCGCCGACGTTTGGCGGAAGGTGGCGAAAACCTACTTGGGCGTTCCAAAAGAGCCGGAGATGCACTATCTCGACGAGTTTCTCAGCAGTTCTCTCACCGGAGAACGCCACACGATGACGCTTGTATGCCTGTTCATGTGGCTCTCTATCCTCATTTCGGCCCTCGGACTCTTTGCCATGTCCATCTGTTACGCCGATGGGCAGAAGAAGTCCATTGCCCTGCATAAGATAGCAGGAGCGGAAACCCACCAGGCTGTGCTGAAACTGTCCCGGCCCTTCGTGGCGGCCTCACTCACGGCCATAGCGCTTGCTACCCCCATAAGCCTACGGTTGATGCAGCACTACCTCGAAGGTTTCTACAACAGGATACCCTTCCCCTGGTGGGTGCTTGTTGCCGTTGCCGCAATTTCCTTTGCCATAAGCGTACTCAGCATTTTGGGCCAAACCCTCAAGGCGGCATGGGCAAATCCGACAGAAAGTATTAAGGGGTGTCTATAAATTCTCACCGTAAAAGACAACAGCATATCATATGTTACGTTTGACAAGATAATTGATAGAACACCCCTTAAATTCCGAATTAACCAGTAAGACATTCAATATGATCAAGATTGAAAACCTCACTAAGGTGTTCCGCACAGAGAATGTGGAGACCACGGCACTGAACGGTGTAAGCATGGAAATCAAGGAGGGCGAGTTTGTAGCCATCATGGGGCCTTCGGGCTGCGGCAAGTCTACGCTGCTGAACATCCTCGGACTGCTGGACAATCCCGACAGCGGCAACTACTACCTTGACGGGGAAGAGGTGGGGCACCTCAAGGAGAGCGCCCGTACACGTTACCGCAAGGGACGCATCGGATTCGTGTTCCAAAGTTTCAACCTCATCGACGAGCTGACCGTGGAGGAGAACATCGACCTCCAGCTAAAGTACCTCAAGGTGCCCAAGGCCGAGCGCAAGCAACGTGTGCTCGACATCCTGCGCAAGGTGAACCTCTCGCAGCGTGCCACTCACTATCCGCAGCAACTCTCCGGCGGACAGCAGCAGCGCGTGGCCATTGCACGTGCCGTGGTGGGCAAGCCCAAACTTATCCTTGCCGACGAACCGACGGGAAACCTCGACTCAAAGAACGGTCTGGAAGTCATGGAACTCCTCTCGCAGCTCAATGCCGAGGGCACAACCATCGTCATGGTTACCCACAGCCAGCACGATGCAGCATATGCCCATCGCACCGTCAACCTGTACGACGGCGAGATAGTTGAACACGCCATCCTCTGATTTCCCCACATGAAAACGCTACTCCATCTTTTCACCCGCTACAGACTGGCATCGTCGTTCAATCTCTTCGGGCTCATCCTCGCCCTCGCCGGCTGTTACGTCCTGCTCACCCAAATCAAGTTCATCGGCAGCTTCAACCATGGCATAAAGGACTATGAGAACATACACCGTGTCTACATATACGGAATCATGGAAGAGGGTACCTGGAACAGCACATGCAGCCGTCTGCTGGCAGACAACCTTCAGAATTGTCCGCTGGTGGAAAGTGCCGGTTATATGCGCAGTACCGAAGAGGTCCGCTTCGACAAGAACGGCAGCGAAGTGATTTCCCCTGCCTTTATGATGAGCGATGACATGCTCACAACCATCAACGCGGAGCTGGTCGACGGCACGTTGGACGAAGCCAAGCTACAGACGGGGGCGTCATCATCCCTGCATCCCTGGCCGAAACGTATTTTGGCACCGCCATGGTAGCAGGCAAAACGATGAGGATGGCCGGAGGTGAAGAAAGGACCGTTACGGGCGTATACAAAGACTTCCCCAAGAACTGCAACTTTACGAATGCCGTCTATATGTCATTGGGCGACGAGAACAAGGACAACGGCACCAATTTCAATTACACGGCATACATACGCACGAAGAGCAACGCGAATGCCGGCGAAATGGACGCCACACTAAAGAAAATACTAAGCGATGTATGGACGGAGTATGGTGTAAGTTCGAATGATATAAAGGAGTATCTTGGCAGAATACGGTTCTCGGCACTTCCATTGGACAAGACCTTTATGGACGGACACGACCCCGAGACCGACCGGGGCAACAGGACGGTGTACTGCATACTGCAACTGGCCGTCGTGCTGTTGCTGCTTGTCGCCCTCATCAACTTTGCCAACTTCTCCATGTCACAGGCTCCTGTCCGTCTGCGCAGCATCAACACCCGCAAAGTGATGGGCGAGAGCAACCTTCGGCTACGGCTGCAACTCATGGGCGAGGGCGTCGTCGTATGCCTCTGTGCCCTTGTCCTGTCGCTGCTGTGGGCGGCCTGCATAGGCAGGTGGGAGTACATCGGCGAATATACCTTCGGCTCCATTGCCGTTTCCGACCATCCGGACATCGCGCTTCTGCTGACTGCCGTAAGCATCGTTGTGGGCATCTGCGCTACAGCGTACAGCGCACACTACGCCACATCCTTCCAACCCGCTATGGTGTTGAAGGGCAACTACGGGCTGAATCCGGGTGGACGCCGCCTGCGCCGGCTCCTTGTAGGCCTGCAACTTGTCGTCGCATTTGTGATGGTCATCTTTGTCGGCATTGTCTATTGCCAACGCAGCTACATCTACCACTCGGACTATGGCTACGACAAAGACAACATCCTGACGGCCGACCTTACGGCATTGCCGCAGGAGCAATACGCAGCTTTGCGCAGCGAACTGGAGAAGGTCAACGGAGTGGAGAGCGCATCCTTCTCCTTCGAGATTCTCGGTGCCAACGACACGCACATGAAGTGGGCACGGAATAACAACGGTGCGCCATACCAATTTGTGGCATGGCCCGTAGACTGGAAGTTCCTGCGCACCATGGGCATTGGCATCATCGAAGGGCGCGACTTCAAGGAAACGGACGGCGATGTGTGCATCATCAACGAGGCTTTTAAGCGGAAGTGCCCGGACATCATCGAATTGGGCAAACCGCTCGACGGCGGCGAACTGCCTATATTGGGGGTGTGCAGGAACTTTCGCGCCAGCACCGTCCGTACAGACTGCAACACGGAGCCCCTTGCCTTCATCATTTTCGGAGAGCGAAATGCCGGATGGGGCAACCAGACGAGAATCCTTTACGTCCGCACGGCACCCCACGCGGACAGGAAAACAATGAGGACAGAGGTAAGCCGGACGCTTGAAACGTTCTACGACGGCCAGGCCACAACACCCGAGGTAAAGTGCTACGACGACATTCTGGAACAGACCTACAAGGACGAGATGCGTTTTATGGCGCAGACGGCGGTCAGTACCCTCCTTGCATTCCTCATCACCGTCATCGGCGTCTTCTGCCTCACACTGTTCGAGACGGAGTACCGCCGCAAGGAGATTGCCATACGCAGGGTGATGGGCAGCAGTGTGAGCGAGGTGTTGTCGCTCTTCGCCATGCGCTATGCCGTGCCGCTCATCATCGCATTCCTTATAGCAGCCCCCATTGGCTACGGCATCAGCCTGCAGTGGCTGCAGCAATTTGCAGCACACGCCCCCATTCATTGGTGGATATTCCCCATGGCTTTCGGCATCGTCAGCACAGTCGTTCTCCTTACCGTCATCGTACAATGCTGGCGGGTGGCAACGACGAATCCCGTGGAAAGCATCCGGACGGAATAGTCCATTCCCCCTTGACGGATGGTCCCCCCACACACATTCCCCTGAATCCTCTTGACTGCAATACCGAAAAATCCGTCACCTACAACAAATGTAAGTGACGGATTTTTCGTTTTTATCTGCCCGGAGCTCTTACGGACGCAGCACCTTACGGTCGCCGCTGATGACGATGCCGCGCTGACGATCATTGGCACACTGGCCATGGAGGTTATAGACAGGAGCCTGCTTTGCGGAATGCTCCACGCTGTGGATGCCCACAGCCTCACCGTTGTCGGAAAGACGGATGTTGTTGAACATGTTGCCGCTGTATTCTGTGTCGGAGCCGAACTCCGTCACCAAACGTACGGCAAGGTAGTAAGTTCCGTCCTCACCGACCTCAAAGGTAAACGATTTTTCGGGCGTGGCAGCCTCGTCGCTGAAGGAGTTCATCTCGCTGCGTGCCACCACCTGGTCGTGTACCTTCTGCATCTCGGCATCCGTAGCAGCGGCCTTGCAGAGCCAGAATTCGTGATGGGTATCGAGCTGGTCGTAGCGGTTGTTAATCACACAATAGTCGCACAGATACTGCGTGCCGCCCTTCAGCTCCACGGCAGGCAGGAAACACCAGTCGTCGGCCACGGTACCCTTTTCAGGCTGTACGCCCATGTTGTAGTTCAGCGCACGCTTGGAAGTGCTGCTGTTGTAGGCCCAAATGTTGAAGTCGAAAGTGTTGCACACCATCACACAATTGTTGAAGTCGGCCTGGCCCTGCTGTTTGTCGGCCGAGGCATCGTCGCCCTTCGGGAACCAGCATGCCACCACATCGCCCTTGTCGGCCATCATCTGAAGGGGGAAAGCCATGCACAGCAGAGCGAACACGGCGAGAAGCGTAAAGTTTTTCTTCATAATCATTCGTTTTTTTCTGATATTTTCTGAATTGAATGTGTAGAATTATTGATTATATGCTTGACAGACGGTGTGGGGAATAACCTGTACATCACCGTCCGAAACTTCTGTTGGCAAAAGTACCACTTTGGACCATCACGGCAAAGTATTTATGACTACAATATCCCCTTCCGTGTAAATTTTTATCAAAAAGTGTCAAATATTCCTGCATTTTCACACGAAACGCCTCCCGTATTGGACGAAAAGTCATAAATTTGTCACCGACAGGACTTGCACATGTCAGAAAACAATGCCAAGCACATCAAACGAAGGTCGAACAGCCAACGTCACATGTGGCAAGCCTGAAAAACAGAAAAGTATTATCTCACAATTATCCTTACAGTAAAAAAAAGAAAGAAGATGAAAGGAAAAATCTTTTCCCTGCTTACTATGCTACTCATGTGCATAGTGTCAGCCTGCTCCTCAGACGACTCCGCTGAAGAGCCCGTTGCTTCCCTGAAACTCGACCTCGCCGTGGAAAACATCACGGAAAATACGGTCGACGTCAGCATCACCGCCGACGACCAGGACCGCACCTACTACGCCGGTATCCTCCGCGCTGAAGATGTGGCAGAAGGCACCACCGACACCGAACTGGCTGCCACGCTGATGAAAGACCCCAACTTCAGTGCCGGACTACGCAAAGGCAATGCCACATACACCGCCGACGGACTGGTGGACAACACCCTGTATATGCTTGTGGCATTCGGAGTCAACTCGGACGGCACCGCCGACACCATGTACAAACTGGGATTCATGACGGTCAAGAAAACTGTGGTGGAGGGAGATAGATTCACCATTTCGCAGGTCACTCCCGGCTATACTTCCGTAAAATTCCACGTGCAGCCAAGCCTGCTTACACAACAGTGGTACTACTACATTATGGAGCGTGCCAACTACGACGGCTATCTCAGCTCCGAAGGACAGAGCGGCCCCATCACCCACACCTACTATGCCTGGAACAACTATGGCCGCGACCTGGGACTGAACATCGGTGAATTCCTCCGCACCGTGGCCTACAGCGGTGAGCGCGACGTGGAAGTTCCCGCCCTGCAGCCCGGAAAGGACTACGTCATCATCGTATCCTATGTCGACCCGATGAACCAGGTTGACCCCACCCAAATCTTCGACTACGAATGCACAGCCACACCCTTCACCACCCTGCAGGCCACCAGCGACGCGCCCACAGTGGAATTCCTCGACTACGGCGTCAACGACACGCAGGACGGATACGTGGAACTCTATGCCACCGTACGCACCTCCACTGCTGTCAACGGCAAGTACTCCTTCTCCTCGCTGGCAAACTGGCTGGCACAGGGCGACATCTTCGCCAACTACGAAACCGACGAAAACATTGCATACACCATGGCTAACCTCTTCGGACGTATGTTCAGCGACGACATCCAGAACGGACTGACCACTCAGGGCGGATACACCATCACCCAGGTCCTTTCGGTCGACGACTATGAGGAGAGCAAGCCCATCGTCTTCTCCATCTGGGTTTCCGACGAGCAGGGCAAGCGCACCGCCAAGGCCGTCCGCCTCGACTGATGACAGGGGAATTAATTAATATATGAATAGTATATGAACATCCTACGATATCTTTCCGGCACCATCCTCGGAATGATGGTGCTGGCATGCCTGAACATATGCTGGAGCTGTTCCGAAGACAAGGAAGAGGTGCTCCCGCCTGCCATCGAACTGACCACCCAGGGCGTGGAGATGAAGGCCCTCGGCGGCGATGCCTCCGTACTGGTGAATGTGGCCAACGCTGTGGAAGGTGTGGAACTGAAAGCCGAATGCTCCACCACATGGGTGACCGACCTCAGTGTCGCCGACAACAAAGTGTCGTTCAGCGTACTGCCGAATACCGCCAACGAGGACCGCGAAACCACCATCACCCTGTCGTACACCGGTGCTGAAAGCAAGACGCTCAAGGTGACGCAGAAGGGCATGGGCAACCTGTTCGACCTGCAGGCTGCCGCAAAGGACGAAAGCACTGTGGTGGCTACCGTCAAACCGGAAGACAACGACATGAAATACCTCGTCATGATTCTCCCGCAGACCGAAGCCGACGCCTACAATACGGACGAGGAAATGTATCAGGACGACATCACCTACCTCAAGTACCAGGCCAGCAAACTGCAGATCACCCTTGAGCGCATCATCGAAATCAACCAGCGCCAGGGTGAGGTGAACCTTGAATTCTCCGGACTTTCCGCCATGACCGCCTACTGCATCTACTGCTACGGCATCTCCACCACCGGCGAACGCCTCACCCCCATCACCAAGGTGAGTGTTACCACTGCCGTACCTGCCGGGCTGGACTGCGATTTCGACATCAGCTACGACATCAACGGTGTGGAAGTGACCATGAACGTCACACCCTCGAACGACGAGACACGCTACTACTTCAACATGCTCCAGGCCGACCTCAGCGACGAAGAGGTGATGTCGAAGGTGATGGACTACCTCGGACAGGTTATCTATCTCTACGAACAGAACGGCTACACCCGGGCACAGGCCATCGAGGCCATCACCTTCAGCGGTCCGCAATCCTACACCTTCAACATCCTCGAGGAGGACACCGAATACAAGGGATTCGCCTTTGCCATGAGCCCCAGCGCCGTAACGGGGCCGATGACGACGAAGAACGTCAAGACCGGCAGCGTCGCCATGTCCGACAACCAGATTGACATCGAGGTTTACGACGTTCAGCCCAGACAGGTGAGGGTACGCTGCACGCCCTCGAACAACGACCCCTATGTAGTGTCATATGCCCCCTTCGACTATTACGGAGAACTTTCTGACGAAGAGGTGCTGCCCTACCTTGCCAACTATTTCAAGACCGGACAGGTAGAGCCCGTCAGCGGAGTCTACGACAGCGAACTCACGCAGCTCTCACCGAACACGAAATACGAAATGCTCGTAGTGGGAGTCAACGGTGTGTCACCCTCCACGAAACTCTTCCGCAAGGTGTTCACCACACCCGCCGAAGAGCAGGTCGACCTCCATCTGAAGGTTGAGGCTCCGAAGTACTATTCGGCTTCCGATGCCGCCAAGGTCTACCCGCAGGTGTTCGGACCCTATACGCAATATGCCATCGTTCCCGTCCACGTCACCGCCGACCCTGGTGCCGAAGTCTTCTACAACATCTACCAGGGCGACTTCAGCAGCGAGGAGAGCGCCAGCGACGACGTCATCATCAGCAACCTCACAGGTGCGTTCACTGCCGAACGTACCGACTTCTTCGCCGACTACGACACCGACCTCACACTCCTTGCTACAGCCCGCGACCAAAAGGGTAACTTCACCAAGTGCTATCGCCGGCATATGGTTCTCACCCGCGACGGCGTGTCGCCGATTGAGGAATACGACTTCCCCGGCATCGAACAGCAGTCGCAGGCCAAGGCTCCCTCTGCTGCCAGCAAGGCCAAAGCCCTGCGCCAGCATGCTGCTCCCACGCAGGCAGTTCCCATGCCGCAGACGCTGAAGAAGGCTGCACGCCGGCAGGCCTCCGTTGCCGACACAAAGCGCGACGCCTGCAAGGGTCCATTCGCCAAGAACATCATGCGGCGCCAGTTGCCCGACCTCAAACATTGATAAGAGGGGACTAAAAACCTGATATTTACACGGGTTCCGATTTGCCCGAGGAACATCTCCGGTGCAGACGGAACCCGTATACTTTTTGACATTGGCCCCTAACACTCACCTACACCCATTTTCCATCTTCTATTCATGAAACACTTTCTCCTATTCATCCATACCCTCCTGCTCCTCGCGGCAGGACTCCTCTGCGGAGCCTGCGGCAGCGACGACGATGGCACGCAGGAAGATGCCACAAAGGCCGTAGCACTGCTTACCGTGACGCCACAGGAAATCCTCGCCAACGGCAAGGACACAGCATGGATCAGCGTGACCTTCAAAGGCGAAGACGTCACCGACAAGGCTACCATCTTCGTCGACGGAAAACAGTATTCCAAGAAAGGCTTTGCCACCCTCAAGGCGGGCACCTACGAAATCCATGCGGTCTACCAGTTGCAGGTGACTGACAAATGCATCGTAACCGCAGTAACCGACCCCAACGCCGACACCCGCTATACCGACTTCCGCCGACGGATTCTGGCGGTACAATATACCGGCACCTGGTGCGGATACTGCCCCAGGGTATCGCTCGCCATCAAGTATTTCAAAGAGAACTACAGCACGGCCGATGATGTGGTGTTTGCCGCCGCACACTATGGCGACAACATGCAGACGAGCTTTGCCAGTGTGCTCCGCGACTACCAGCACATCGAAGGCTATCCCACCCTCCTGCTCAATCTGAACAACAATGCCGACGTCAATCAAGCCCAGGCCAACAAGACGGGAGCGGAATACATTGAAGTCGCACGTGCCAATGCCATGAAGACCGAGGCTCGTTCGAACATCCGCACCGAAGTTTCGGAGCCCGATGCTGAGGGCAACATCACCGTCACCGCCGAAGTGAAGGTGAACGCCAACGGCAGATACCGCGTGGCAGCATGGCTCCTTGAGGACAATTTCAAGGAGGGTCAGAACGACTATCTCCAATACAACGACCCGGCCATCCACACCCATCACAATGTCGTCTGCACATCTTCCGCTCCGGAATCCGCCATCGGTGAACCGCTGGAAGAGGGCGAACAGCTCGAGGCCGAGCATGCCTACCCCGTCGTCTACACCTTCAACCCTGCCACACAGTGTGTAGGCAAGCCCGAAAACTGCCGCGTCATCATCGTCGTCACACGTGCCAGCGGTTCCACATTCTACGTCGACAACGTCAGGGAATGCCCCATCGGAGGCACCGTCAACTACGAATACAACGACTGAACGCATGTCCGGGACTGGATTTCCACGAAGATTTCCTGTCCCGGACAAAGCACTAAGACAAATGCCTGCCCGCCATTAACTTGAAATAAGAAAACTTGACACATTTTGAGGTCTAAAAAGAAAGACAATGAAAAGATCATCAAAACGAACAGATCGTGTCAAGTATGTTGACCCTATTACAGGGCTTACAGAGTATCGGTATGTGGAAAAGGTGACATACCGTTATGAAGATGAAGAGAAA
>SFJN01000177.1 GCA_004555055.1 Bacteroidales bacterium
TCTATAAATTAGCTTGAGACAGTTTTCGAGCTATCGCGCAGTAGATTTCTATCCTGCGAACACGCGCATAGCGGGCTATGTAAGTGTTTAAAGGAGAGAAAGATACAAGTGAGAGCCTAAAACTGGCCAAGCATAAGAACACTTCCTAATTGAATAATAAACTAATTTATAGAACAACCCTCTAGTATTGCCGTGCTATGAAGAAAGACATGTTTCGATTTCTTGTCAGCCTCCTTTCAGTGGGGGCCATGCTTTTCATTCTTGACCGTGTTGGCGCTCGTGTCATGTGGTGGGTCAATCAGCATACCCACGATGTTTCAGGACCGAAAATCAGGATGATGACCGATTCTGTCGATGCAGACTTCGTCATGATGGGTACCTCGCGCTGTAATAGTCATTATGTGCCGTCCATACTCGCTGATTCGCTCCGTCTCACCGTCTATAACGGTGGAGTTGACGCTTCGGGTTGCATTTTTGCCCACTACTTCCTCCTTCAGCAACTCCTACGCCATCATTCACCAAAAATGGTGGGGCTCGATGTCCTGCCCAACGATTATATGGTCAATCCTTCCAGCTTCAACACCATGGGCTTCTTTGCGCCCTACATCGGTCGCAGCAAAGAAGCCGATGAAGTGTTTCACGAAGCCGGTACTTATTGGTACTATCAGATTTCGCATCTCTATCGCTACAATTCTAAGGCCGTGTCGAACCTTGCCGGACTGCTCGTCAATCGTCAGGAACATGTCGACCGAGGCTATTTGCCGGGACCTCCACCTCCCATTTTCCCTGATCGGCTCCGGACTGATGTGCCTGATGTGCTCGAAGTGGATTCATTGAAGATCAATTATCTTGAAAAGTTCATTACCCAATGTCAGCAGCGCGGCATTTTGGTCTTCTTTGTTGTCTCGCCGAGTTACACGAAGGTTTCTCCCGGACTTTATGACCCGCTCAAGGACGTGGCACACCGTCATGGCATTCCCTTCTTCGACTACCATACGGCCAGGCTCTTTCACGACCATCCGGATTATTTCCGTGACCATAATCACCTGTGGGACCGTGGTGCGCGCCTCTATTCTTCGCGCTTTGCCCACGACCTGAAGCTTTGGTGGGAGCGGCAAAATGACGCCAATCATTCTCGGGAGGACTCCGTGCCTACTTCCTGAAAAGGAGATGAATAGCTTGGAAGTTCTTGACAGTTTGTGGCATTGACGGTTCAAAGAAATCAGCAATGACAATGGGAGTGAACATCATCCACACGCAAGACGGAAAAGCCAAGAAGGTTTTCGTCAAATGACAAATAACAATACCAAAGGGCCAAAAACACCTGCAAAATGATTTGTTCTGCGTTTTTCCCGAAACATTCTATTGAAGGAAAGATGATTTGCGTATATTTGCACACGAAAGCAAGGGTTGCCACCATACAAGACACAACCGGACTGCTCTCGGCACAAAATCCAAGTTTTCTTGCGGATTTTCCCTGCCCCTCTTTTTGAGGGCACAGAACGGCCTCATATTTTTTAAGGTGGGTTCTATAAATGTCCACCGTTAGAAGATAAATCCTTCTCCTTTTCCCATCACTCGGTCTTCCTTCTCCTCGACGAAAGGTACACACTTCCAAATTTACATATAATTAAGGAAAATGAAACTCCTTCACATCTTTTTTCTATGCCTTGTGGCTCTCCTTTACACCCCAACGGCAAAAGGAGCCACAGACTTTACCATGGTGAACGGTCGCCAAGGCGTCTTTGATGCCCAGACCGGACGTGTGCTTGTGGCCATTGCCGATGAATCGGAGGCTGCGGGCATGCCTGCAACCATAGAAAAAGACGGGCGGACCTGGACAGTGGCCACCACCACCCTGCCGATAGTGTCGCTCGACCATGGCGAGGTCGTCTCTGATTCCTTCCTACCGGGAAGCATGAGGCTCATCCATGGAGACGGAACGATGGAGGAGTTCCACACGCTGTTGAGATACCGCGGAGCATCGGCACTCAACTACGACAAGAAAAACTACGCCGTAAAACTGACCGACGCCAACGGTGAGGACATGGATGCTTCGCTGTTGGGAATGCGGAGCGACAACTCCTGGATATTGGATGCCATGGCCGCTGATATGGCCCGGATGCGCAACCGTGTGTCGACCGACCTTTGGCTGGCACTCTCCACACGTCCCTACTATGCCAACCTGGAACCGTCGATGGTAAACGGCACCCACGGCGAATTCGTGGAGGTAACGGTCAACGGAGCATACTGGGGAATCTACTGCCTGACGGAAAAGGTTGACCGCAAACAACTGAAGGCAAAAAAATACAAGGACAACACCGTCAGAGGGGTCTTGTACAAAGCCATTGCGCACGACGCACTACGCGAAATTACGGAAGTTCCCAAAAACACCTCCGCCACATGGCAGGGATGGGAGGCCCAATATCCCGACCCTTCCAAAGGAGAGCCCTTCACCTGGGAGCCGTTGTACAGTCTGGCGGAACTGCTGTCACAGCCCGAAGGCAGCAAGGAGGTGGAGCAGACGTTGGAAACCCGTGTCGACCTCCCCGTATGGATAGACTATTGCCTGCTGATGGACCTGATGCACGCCACCGACAACGCAAAGAAGAACATGTTTGTCTATTTCCGCGACATCACCGCCTCCGATGTCCGGGCATGCATCTGCCCATGGGACATGGACGCCACTTGGGGACGTACATGGCGACAGATAAAAGAAGGGCCTGAGACGAACTGCAACATCTCGAACGGTGTGAACTTCCATATGTACGCCACCCTGCCCGACGGTTTCGACAGACAATGCCTGCGATGGGCTGAACTGCGGGATAACGGGATGACGGCCGAGTACATCCTGGCAATCTTTGACCGGTATTTCGACCTCTTCGAACGCTCCGGAGCAGCACAACGCGAAACGGAACGCTGGAACGGCATCAACAACATTGTCATCGACTTCGAAACTGAAAAGGAGTATATCCACGACTGGGTGCCACGACGCATTGTATACCTCGACAGCGACTACGGCTATCATGCACCATCAGGAATCGAGGACATTAGCAACGACACCCATGAATCCGATGCGATATACGGCATTGACGGACGGAAGGCCTCAACCTCCACGCACGGCATCGTCATCGTAAACGGCAAGAAGATGCTGCGGTAACGTCTACGCCGGACGAAGGCGAAGCCAACTTTTCCAAAGAATTGTGCATCTGCTATGAAAACACTTTCACTTCAGGGTTTGCTGATGTTCAGGAAAAAGACTTCGGAGTTGTTTCTTGAACATTACCTCATCCATTTCTGTCTTTTCGTCTTTCCCCTTGAAGTCTTGGCCGTATCCTGCGAAGACGATGAATATTTTGTGCCATCTGCTGCGAATGTCCAAAGTCTTTCGGACATTGTGCCAGCCCCCCTTCCCATTGAATGCACCATCGTGGGTGAACGCACCGGCTTGGACCTGTTTCTCGGAGTCGACACCATCCGTTCACTCTTCCTCTTTACCAGCAAAAACAAACGTTGCATCGAGGCCATCCGCACCATCGGAGGAGAAGTGCAGACCCTATTCGACAGCCGCAAAGAGGAAACTTTCTATGGCATTGTCCATGCCGTCTACACCCTTCCCGACGGCGAATGGATTATCTACGAGAGCAGGGACAATGAGGCCAGCCGCCTGTGGAAGTACAATCCCGACAGCCGGAACCTGAGGTGCGTATTCACCTTCCGCAACGTCTACCAGCGGCTCGTCAGGGAGTGGGGCTATGATTACGACCCCGACAGCCATACCATATACATATCGGAATACGGGACGTCGAAGGACAATCCCATCGACCCCAATGACCCAGATGGACAGCGACACCTCGGATACAAGGCCGGAGCCACAGCCATATGGCAGTCGGAAGATATGGGCGAGACATGGAGCATCCTACACGATTTTGCCGAAGACGGCGACATCTATTACGAACGGTTCCACATCCACGCCATCCACTACGACAGGTATGCCCACCGTCTCTACGTCACTACGGGCGATGCCGTGGACAGCAGGGGGAATTCAAACAAACGGCTCTACTGGACCGACGGCGACGGCACATGGCAACATCGGGACTTCAAATACTATTGGGGCACCACCAACGACGCTTATTCCCATCCCCAGATGGTAAGTCTCTTCGCCGCAGAGGATTTCATCATTGCCGGAGGCGACGATTTCAACAACGGCATCTACCGCATCAACAAGACCGACAATCCCGAGGAAATGCAAATGGAACTCGTATGCCGATACGACGACTCCATATCCGGACTCATCACGCAATATAGCGAGCGATTCATGCAACTCCCCGACGGCCTCATCTTAGTCTACATCGGCGATGGTGACGGATGGGCCTACCCGCGGCAGTCGCGCATCCTCGCCACCTACGACGGCTGGCAGTGGTACCAGGTTTTCACCGGTCCCATCGAAATGGATGCCGAACATGCACTGAGAAACCGCGAAACAGTGATGCGCTGGTGGAACGGCCACATCTACTTCACATGTATGCAGCGGGTGGATGGTGTACAATGCCCTGTGTTCTACGAGATGGAGGTCCCCGTGATTCCCCCTATCACCGGTATCCCTGACGAGGTGCAGACAGAAGGCACAAGCACCAACTTCACCATTGATGGCAGGAGGGCAACGCCCGAACAGAAAGGCATTGTCATAGAAGGCAGAAAGAAGGTGATTCACTAACCTGTTCTCTACAAGATTACTCCGTCACATCCGCATTCACCGCATCTATTCCGGAAAATAAAAACATCGGACTTCTTTGATAGAAACATCGGTACTTTTGATACAAAACATCCGTACTTTCTATCAAAGAAGTCCGATGTTTTGCAACCTCCGGACCGTGCTTCTCTCTTTCCTCTACAAAAAAAGTTTTTGAAAATCTCCTACATTTCCTACACCCTACGGCGAAACCTTTAGTGTTTACA
>SFJN01000178.1 GCA_004555055.1 Bacteroidales bacterium
GGAGGAGCAGTTTCTCGTCGAGACCCTCGGCAGTAAGGTCGGCCCATACGGAACCGTCCTCGCGGCGGTAGAAAATGCCTTTGGCAAGACCCTCTTCCACCTTTTCCTTACCTTCGAGATAGGTGTCGGACTCATAGTAAATCTTGTCGAAGCTCACACCAAGAGCCTTGTAGGTCTCATCGAAACCGGCATAGACCCATTCGTTCATACGACGCCAGAGGGCACGGACTTCGGGGTCGTTCTGCTCCCATTTTACAAGCATGTCGTGGGCCTCGACGATAAGGGGGGCTTCGTTTTTGGCACGCGTGGTGGCGGTCTCCTCGTCAACGCCTTCGCTCGCGGTAATGCTTGTCGAATGCCACGTAATAGTCGCCAATAAGATGGTCGCCCTTCTTGCCGCTGCTCTCGGGTGTTTCGCCGTTGCCCCACTTGAGCCAGGCAAGCATCGACTTGCAGATGTGGATGCCACGGTCGTTGACGATATTGGTCTTTACGACGCGGTTGCCGTTGGCCTCGGCAATCTGTGCCACAGCCCAGCCGAGCAGATTGTTGCGGACGTGACCAAGGTGAAGGGGCTTGTTGGTGTTGGGCGAACTGTATTCAATCATCACCAGCGGACTCTCGGAGGTAGGAGCCACGAGGCCATAACGAGCGTCGGCATCAATCTCTGCCAGCAACTGCAGCCATTTGGCGGGGGCTATGACGAGGTTAAGGAATCCCTTCACCACATTGTACCCTGCTACAAGGTCGGTATGCTGCATAAGCCATTCCGCAATGTCGCGACCGGTGTCCTCCGGCTTCTTGCGGCTCATACGGAGGAAGGGGAATGTGACAAGCGTAAGGTGTCCTTCGAACTCAGGACGTGTCTTCTGCACCTGCACCTGCTGTGCAGTGACGTCTGCGCCATAGAGGGCCTTGAGGGCCTCCACTGCAGCTTCGGCAATGAGGGTTGCTATGTTCATGGTTTTATGTATTTTTCTGTTGGTGTATTTTCTGATGGGGGTTATTCGGTACTGATGGGGGTTGTTCGGTACTGATGGGGGTTGTTCGGTACTGAAAAAGCCACCGTCATGCACTGTGGTTTTGTAGCGCAACAACGGTGGCAAATTTAAGAAATATTTCTTAAAGTGACGGAAAGTACGGATGATTTACTTCCACTCGTAGGTTACAAGTAGCGGATAATGGTCGCTCCATGTGGCACTGCGGTCGATGTGGGCCTGCAAAGGTTGCAGATGGTCCGTAAAGAACTGGTGGTCTATGCGTACGGCAATGGCATCGCGGTTGAAACTCCACCCGGGACCATTGCCGACCATCCGGAAAGCATCGTTAAGTCCCTTGCGCTTGAGGCGCTGGCAGGCGTAGGAAATGGGGGTGTCATTGAAATCGCCACAAACGATTATAGGCAGGCTGTCCGGCTGACTTCCTACAAAATCCGCGATTTCATCGGACATTTTCGCCCGAATCACGGCAGCACGCGCCACTTTTCCGAGGATAGACTTCGACTGATGGAAGGTGTTGTCGAAAGAAGATTCAAGGCGACTGGACTCGCGGACAAGTTGCTTGTAACGCTCACGGTCGGAAACGGAAAGGTAGTTCGTCTTCAAATGGGTGTTCACGACCAGCAATTCACCCTTCCCGGCAGGGTGTCTCAACCAAAATGCCACTGCGGCATTGGCACCGTCCTTACAGATGGTTTCTGAACGCAGGATTTCGTGGCGCGACCAAATTTGCAGACAAGTGGTGCTATCAACGGACATGCTATAGGGATAGGCTGCAGAAAAAAATGCGGGCCAGCTGGAATGATAGCGCAATCTGTAGGCGCCTTCCTGGAAACAGATGATGTCGGCATGCTGGTCATCAAGATAATGCAGGAATTCATCGAGCTTTACGGTATCCGCAGCATCCTTTATGCCACATCCGTTGTAGGTCATAACCCGAAAGGCATGGTCGGAGGGTGTATGGGCATCGCGCAGCACATTGAGGGGACAGTAACTGCGGATGCTGCCAAAACAGAGCAACATGCCCACTAAAGTTATCCAGCACACACGGGGAGCGAAAAGGAGGGAAAGGAGAAACACCGCCACGGTTCCTGCAAGCACAATGGGGAATGCCAAACCAAGTGCCGACATCACAAGCATGGTATCCGGACTGACATAGGCACTGGCAGCACAAAGCCACAACAAAACCACCGATACTGCAGAGAAGGCTGTAAACACAGTATCGGTGAATGTGCGAAACAGGCCGCGCGACGCTTTGGCCTTATGTGTCTTTTTCGTCGCCATTGGCAATGCTACAGACTGAAGTGCTAACGATTACAGTGGTCTTTTCAAGGCTATTGCGCCATGAGTTATTCCTTGTCCTCGAAGAGGGTGCGTTTTTCCTCCTCGGTCAAAGAATCGTATCCGGAACGACGTACCTTGTCCAAAATGCGGTCGATACGTTCCTGACGTTCCTTCGACTTCTCGTTCTTCTTCCGGGCGTTGTAGTCATAGTCCATGTTGTCATAACGCATGTTGCCATGCTGTTTCTTTCCTTTCTTTCCAAAGACGCTGCGTACAGCCTCTTCAAGAGCTGCTCCGAAACGCTGGAAAGCGGAACTGATGCTCCGCATGACGCCTCGTTGTCCGCCACCGTTGCGCTGACGAGCATAATCGTCCCAACCGGTGAAACGGGGACGGTTGGCCACACGGCGCCAATGACGGATAAGGAGATAGCCGAAAAGCATACCGCCAAGATGGGCAAAATGGGCCACATTGCTGTTGGAACTGAAGGCCGAAAGGAGTTCAATGGCAGCATATCCTACCACAAAATACTTGGCCTTGAGGGGTATGGGCGGAAAAAGAAGCATGATGCGTTCGTTGGGGAACGTCATTCCGAAGGCAAGGAGGATGCCGTAACATGCACCGGAAGCTCCGATGGTATTCCACATATTGAGGTATTCAGCCACGGGAATGACCCCTCTTCCGGTGTCGACAAGCGCATAATTGCCCATCCCCGTCAGATAGTATTCGGCTGCCTGCCACACTTCCTGACAAAGACCTGCACCCACACCGCAGATAAGGTAATAGATGAGATAGCGCTTCTGCGACATGGTCTGCTCGATGATACGGCCGAACATCCACAGCGAGAACATGTTCAGCAGTACATGGCTCCACGAACCATGCAGGAACATATAGGTGAGAAGCTGCCAGATGCGGAAGTCAGGGGCCATATAGAAATGCAGTCCGAAGGTCTGCACCAGGATGTCGCTGCCATTGCCTATGCGCTGCTGCAGCACCAGCTGCACCATGAAGATGATGATGTTGATGAACAACAGGTTGCGAGTGACGGGAGGAATGTTCTTTAACATGAAGTCTGTAGAATAATGTAAACGATGGAGTAAGCGGCACACCCGGATGCCTTTTCCAAAAATGAAAACTAAGTCGGGCTCATGAAAGCGACAGCAAACAGTGAGCCAGACTTAGTCTTTTCCATAGTACAGGACGTGTCCGCAGAAAAAAGCAGACTTTCCCGAATTAAAATTCAACTTCAAATGGCAAAATGCCCATGGAAGAGAAGGATATTCTGCAACCAATAACAGGCAAGTCCGGCAATGTAACCGACAAAAGCCACAAACGTGACTTTGCGGAGATACCAACCGAAAGTGATGTGCTCCATACCCATGACGGTGACACCGGCAGCAGATCCGATGATGAGCATGCTGCCGCCCACTCCGGCACAATAGGCAAGAAGTTGCCAGAAGATACCGTCCTTGGCAAAGTCGGCAAGGGCCGGGTTCAGTGCCACCTCTGCGGGAGTGGAAATGGCATACATCTTCATGGCTCCTGCCACAAGAGGCACATTGTCTACAATGCTGCTGAGAATACCGATGGCACCGGTGACAACATAATGCTGCATGGCACCGATACTCTTGGTAGACTGGTCGAGCCATACACCCAAATCATGAAGCACACCGATTTCAGCCAACACGCCGACAGCCATGAGAATGCCGAGGAAGAAAAGGATGGTGGTGATGTCAATACGCGAAAGCATGTTTGTAACACGCTTGGCCATCGTATCGTGCTCCTCACGGTCGCGATAGAAGACATCGGTGACAACCCAAAGGATGGCAAGCACACACAGAATGCCTACGAAAGGAGGAAGGTTAGTGACAGTATGGAAAACCGGTACTAAACACAAGCCGCCGACGCCGATACCGAAAACAATACGCCGACGGCTTCGCGTGACCTCGGTGGTTGCGGTATCAGAATATTTTTTTGCCACCTCATGACGGCCGTGGAGACTGTATTGGAGAATAAGGCAGGGAACAATGAAACTTACGAACGATGGGATGATAATTTCCATGATGACACCCAAGGCCGAAATCATCTTTCCGTTCCAAAGCATGATTGTGGTAACATCACCGATAGGTGAAAAAGCACCACCGGAATTGGCGGAAATGATGACCATTGCGGCATAGATGAGACGGTCCTCACGGCTGTCGACCAATTTCCGAAGAATCATAATCATGACAATGGAAGTTGTGAGGTTGTCGAGTACAGCACTGAGAATGGCTGTCATGAATGCCATACGCCAGAGCAATTTGCGCTTCGACTGACATTTGATGGTGTCACGGACAAAGTTAAAGCCCCCGTGCTGATCAACGATTTCCACAATCGTCATGGCACCCATCAAGAAGAAGAGCGTGGTGCCGGCCTCGCCAAGATTGCGCTCTATGGCATGGGAAAGTTCGACATGGTCAACGAATCCGCCGACGGCGAAAAGTACCCAACAGCCTACGCACATAAGTAAGGCAAGGGCGGCTTTGTTGACTTTCAGCACGTTTTCGAAAGCTATACAGAGATAGCCGACGACAAACACGGAAATAATCAGAGGAGTCATCATAGCACGAAAATGATTGAACTGATTTTTTTAATGCTTTTCGGATGCGGCACATCCATTTCGCCACTATGGACAAACCAGCGAAAGAAAGGTCCGCAACCTGGGTTTATTAGATATGGGTTAGTAGGAATGCTGTGAGAAAGAAACGGAACATGCCCTTGGAAGATACAGTGTCCCACACGGAAAACCATAAAGGACAGAGACATCTGGCATGGCTGTTTTCAAGTGCTCCTGCCGGGAATCGAACCCGGATCTAATCTTTAGGAGAGACTTATTCTATC
>SFJN01000179.1 GCA_004555055.1 Bacteroidales bacterium
CTCGGAAGGCAGGGAAGGCAATCCTACATCCTATCCTACACCCCATCCTTCACCCGAAACTGCCAGTAAATACAGGATGTTTGGACGGTTGGTGTAGGAAATGTAGGAATTTTTTTTAAAAAAAAAATTTATGGGAGAGCATCTCAAGGTTGTTTCCCAAAGGGAGAAGGTGGGAAACCGGAAATCAAAAACATCGGACTTCTTTGATAGAAACATCCGTACTTTCGAGGCAAAACCTCGGCACTTTTGCCCAAAGAAGTCCGATGTTTTTCATTTCCGAAACCGGGGTGGCACATGGTGTTTGGGCGTCCCGTTCATCTTCAAACCCCGTGGTCAGAATCGCCCCCCCCTCATCACGGATATAAAAAGCAGGGGATGCACTCCAGTGGGAATGTTTTGTCTGCACACATATAATATTATGTTATGCCTTGTAGCCGTCGTGGTAAAGTGAGGATGAAGCGTCCTGCCATAGCGGCAAGACAAAAAAATCCCGGCATCCGCCTGTGAGGTGGATACCGGGATGTGTCTTACTCGCTGAGGGAGTTCCTGCGGAACCCGTCGTAAGCGCGGGACTTGCGAAGTGGATTACTTACGCAGGCCGAGGCTCTTGACGATGGCGCGATAGCGGTTGATATCGCGGTCCTTGAGGTAGCGGAGCAGTGCGCGACGCTTACCTACGAGTTTAACGAGAGCGCGTTCAGTGGTATGATCTTTACGGTTGCGCTTCATGTGTTCCGTCAGGTGGGAGATACGGTAGGAGAACAGAGCCACCTGGCTCTCTGCAGAACCAGTGTCGGTGTTGGACTTTCCGTACGTTCCAAAGATCTCAGTCTTCTTAGCAGAATCTAAGTACATGTGTGATGAAAAAATAGAAATGAATGGAAATCAGATGGCTTCTTGGTAGAAACCGCGTGCGAAATTACATACTAATCTGTTTATACGCAATGCTTTAGCATGGGAATTTTCAATATTTTCGCGCTTTCTTCCGCTGAATGTCATCCGCGAGTGCGCTTTCCGTGCCTTTTCCGTGCTGTTCGGGGGCCGGTTTCTGCGTTTTGCCGCGTCTGCTATTCCGCTTCATTTCCCTTCATTTCCCTTGAGGCGGTCGTAGGCGTATTTCACATCGGTCATGATCTTGTGCCTGGTGTAGCATCCCAGGATGCCGGTGCCTCCGATGACGTTCGAGGGGATGGCCACGGGTTCGGCGGCGCCGATGTCCACCAGTCCGTTGCCCAGCAGGTTGTCGTCGAGGTCGGTACGGCTGCAAATAACTCCTACAAGATAGTCGTAGTAGGCCTTCGAGATGGTGTAGAGGTTAAACTCGCGCCACATTTCCGGGCAATATTCCAGTCTGTTCCCACCGCTGCTCTGTATGATTTCGCGCAGCAGGAGCGTATGTTCCGTACCGTCGATGCCCTTGTCCGAGAAGGGCAGTCCGGCGGGGAGGTAAGGTTCCCAGCCGGGCATCACGTCGTGGATGCTCAGGGCAAGTTGCTGGAAGACGAACTCGTCGGAGTATTTCCGTTCGCCGATGTCGAGGCTGGGTGTTTCGTCGTAGGGCACCCATTTGTCCTTCCAGCTGAGGAAGTAGTAGTTGTCTTCGCCCGCAGGGTCGTTGAAGGTGATGCGGTAGGTGTAGATATAGTCGTTGCTCCAGTAGATGGTGAGCGGACCTTGGCATTCGGCCTCTATGCGTTCCATCCTGACGGGCCGTGGCACGGTGTCGGTGCAGGAGACTTCGCGGCCGTTGAAGTGCGTTTCGATGCGTACCTCGTCGCCGGGTTGCGGCTTGATGTCCGAGGTGTAGCGGTGCCGTGCCACGTCGTAGGGCATGGTGCCCATGTCGCGCCCTCCGACGTAGAGGTGCATGTCGAGGTCCGGCACATAGGTGCGGCCCTTGTGGATGTCGGAAAAGAAATAGGGACGTGTGGCCATGGCGCAGACGGTGGAGTCGGGGTTGACCATGGCGTTGATGACGAGCAGTTGGCTCCCCTCGTCGTCGCGGTAGTCGTCGAGCGAGATGTCGTTGTAGCACGACACGGCCAGCGGCATCGCTGTAGCCGCGATGATGAACATGCGGATGTGCGATGCCCAGTGCTTGAGGATATGTTGTGGATAGGTAAGGATTGTCATAATCAGAATTCCAGGCTATAGGATACGGAGGGCACTGCCGGCAGCAGGGAGAACTTGCGGAAGCGGCGGTGTGTGATGTCATCATAGATGGCGTCGTCCTTGATGATGGTCATGGCGTTCATGTGGCAGTAGGCATTGTAGAGCCCCACGTTCCATGTGCCTTTGTGTCCGCGCCGGGTGCGGGTGTGGATGTCGAGGCTAAGGTCGAGGCGGTGGTATGCCGGCATACGTACGTTGTTGCGCGAGCCGATGTATCCGAATCCGGTGAGCTGCATGTCGGCATCGCCGCTGTCTCCGTTGCCGGTCTGCGGTGCGTCGGGGAAGGCGCTGCCGGGCTCATCGTAGTTGTAGACGGCCAGCGTCATGCGGTTGCCGGTCATGAACATCCATTCGGCGTGGAGTTCCAGACGCGTGTTGAACTTGTAGTTCGCGCCGATGTTCACCTTGTGGCGGTTGTCGAATTTGGCGGGGAATTTCTCTCCGTGGTTCAGTTGGGGCGACTTCCGCCAGTTCCACATCAGGCCGTATCCCAGGTGTCCGGTAAGGCGTCCGACGGTGCGCTCCACGTTCACGTCAAGGCCATAGCTCCATCCTTTGGCATCCACGAGTTTTTCTGTCCAGTGGAGTGCGGTGTTCAGAGGTGCTGTCCCTTCGGCAAATTCTGCCAGGTGGTGCATCTCCTTGTACCATCCCTCCACGCTGTAGAGCATCTGCCACGGCAGGTTGCCGTAGACGCCGAGGGTGTAGAGGTCGCTCTCCAGGGGTTCGAAGCAGGTGGCGGTGGGTTGCCAGAGGTCGGTGGGCAGGTTGGCAAAGTTGCTCGACACCTGCTGTGCAAACTGGTTCATACGGCTGTAGGCAGCCTTCACGCTGTGGTGGTTTCCGCACATGATGCGGAGCGAGGCTCGGGGTTCGAGTCTGAAGTGCGATTTGCCTGCCGAGGCGTAGGCCACGGCTCTCAGGCCACCTTGCACGGCAATGGCATGGATGGGTTGCACATCGGCTTCGATGTAGGCATAGCTTTCACTGCCGTCCACCTCTTCGTTGCCGTTGCGTATGGTGGTTTCCGTCTCTCCGTCCACCGTCAGGGTGCGGATGTCGGAGGGCATATAGCGGTGCCATACTGATCCGGCTCCCGTGCGCATTGTCAGCAGGTCGTCATAGGAGTAGCGGTAGTCGAGCCGTCCGCCCAGGTCGCCGATGCGGTTGCGGGTCCGTGTGCCTGAATAGCCGTAGGTAAGAGGGTCGGCCATGTCGTACTGGAGTTCCGTCTCCTGGTTGTAGGTCGAACTGTAGCGGCTGTAGTAGGCCGTGGCGGAGAGTTGATGTCGCTCGTGGGTATAGTCGATGGATGCTGCGGTTCCCCAGTTGCCCCACGTCATGCGGTTGCGGTCCTCGTCGTAGAATTCCTTGCAGGCATCCGGATTCTGCAGAATCGGTCCGGAGGGGGTGATGATGTACGAGGGCTCCGTGTTGTTGAAGTCGCGGTCGGCAATCTTCAGCCGGTCGTGGCCGAAGTATCCGACAATGCGCGCCGAAAGGTCCGGCGAGAACCGGTGGTCGATGCGGGCGTTGGCATCGGTGAAGGCATAGCCCAGATTGATTTTCTGCCCGTTTTTCTTCTTGATGGCATTGACGACAGCGAGTGTAGGGGTGGAAAGGATGTCAATCCATGTGCGTCGCACGGCGGCGGTGAAGGCCGTGCGGTCCTTGCGTAGCGGTGCGGTGACGAAGAGGTTGCCGCTGAGCAGGCCTATCGAGAATCGTCCGTGACACTGTTTGAAGTCGGGACGCTGCGAGTGGATGTCGACGATGCTCGACACGCGGCCGCCGTACTGTGCGGGGAAAGCCGCCTTGTAGAAGTCTGCACGCGACACACTGGCCGCGTTGAACGACGAGAAAATGCCTCCGAGGTGACTCACCTGGTAGAGGGGCAACCCGTCGAAGAGGAAGAGGTTCTGGTCGTTTTCTCCACCGCGGACATAGAGTCCGCTGAACCCCTCCACACCCTGTGCCACTCCCGGCTGCAGCTGTATGGCCTTCACCAGGTCGGGCTCGCCGAGGATGACGGGCATGGTGAGCAGGTCGTCCGAATCCAGGGTGTGCAAGCCCATCTGCAGGCTTTCGGTGTGTCGTTTCGGGGCATCCGTTGTGATGATGGCCTCGCGGAAGACACCGCCTGTCAGCGTGTCGTTTTGAGAGAAGGCCTGTGCACTTCCCGCGAGGGTGGCACAGGCCCATAGTATGAGGGTAGGACGCATCTTAATTCTCATATCGTGTAAGTACGAGGGTCAGACGTGCGGAGTCCCGGCGTTCGGGGAAAATCTGGTGTGTGGCCTCCACCTTGTATCGGCCGCCGCGGATGTAAGCATATCCGTTACGGAACTCACCGTTTTCGGTCACGCCTTTTGCGATGAGGTGTACTTCCTTCTTGGGATAGTCGAAGATGTGGAATTTAGTGGGGAATGTGTCAAGGCTGAAGTCGTATTCTTCGGTTCGTCTACTTTCTTCGTAAACCTTGCAGTAGTTGATTTTTTCGCCATCAATGGTCAGGTCCAGCCATTCTCCTTCATACCAATCGTCAAATTGTGTACCACTGGAACTTTCGCTGCGAATGTCATAAGGGTCTTCACATGCAAAAAAAAAGGACATGGGAAGGGCAAGGAAAAAGAGATAGAGCAGTTTCTTCATTTCTTTTATATGGGTGTAGTCTTCTGCCAATCCGCTCATGATATCTTGCTAATATAATAATAGTAAGGTATTAAACGGATTGGCAGAAATTAAAAGGACAATTTAATG
>SFJN01000180.1 GCA_004555055.1 Bacteroidales bacterium
GACAATCTCTTTTGAGAAAGAACCGGAATCAGCGCGGAAACGCTCTATCACCACTCCAAGTTCGGACTTCACGCGATCCATGATGCGACGCAGCGTGTCCTCCTGACGGAACTTCACATTGGCATTCCCGTCACGGTTCTCTCCGCCCACGATAATGCCTCCAACGGATGCCCAACCGGGGAAATACCCGAAATCCTGTTTGTACGAGTACTTTGCATCGTACTTGTGTGCGGGGATGAACTGATGGTCGAAGTCCATGTCAACATGGCTTCCGACCTTTATAAGTCCCATGCGCCGTATCATGCGCAGGAGCAGGACATTCAGTTTTTCTGCAGTATTGAATCTGTACGACATGCCGGAGGACTCGCTTTTATATACGGTGTCCTCTTCGGAAAGTCCCTTCAGCCCACGCCCTACCGTATCTGCACCGGGCAAAATGGTGCCAGGCTTTTGTCTGAAATGTCCGACAAGAGCGTTGATGTCTTCAAGACATTCACCGCCACAAAGGTAACTGAAGAACAGTGAGGCGAAAATGCTGCCATAACTGTATGCCTTACCACTACTGCCACGCTTCGTCCATCACGTGATAAATTCCACCAAAGGATGTGATGTTCTCACTTTTTATTGCTACCTTTGCCATGTCAGAAATTTTTGCTTTTTTGTTTTGCACCACTAAGATAGGTGAAATTTCTGACATGGCCAAGTGTTTTGAGAACTTTGTTTCTCAGGCACTTGGATTTCTTACAAGTTTTTATGCTGCGGAATTAAGGGGATAGAAATATACAAGCGAGAGTTTGAAAAATGGCCAAGCGATGGAGCAGCGAGTGGAGAGGCTGAGTTTACTCAGACTATCCCGAGTCGCGACGGAGTAAGGCGAAGCCAAGCATAAGAACACTTCCTAAATAAACATAAAACTAATTTATAGAACATCCCTCAAAGTACTTTGAGTCCCCTCCCCCCACAAATCCCCAATACCCGATATGGCAAAGACCCAATATAACAGCAAGAGAAAGAAGGAGGTTCCCGTTCCGGAACACGATGGTTTCGGACGTCTGCAGCCTCAGGACATCGACCTCGAAAGGGCGGTTATCGGCACCCTGCTCCTCGAACGCGAGGCATATACCGAAGTCAGCGAAATCCTGAAACCCGAAAGTTTCTACGACCGCCGCCATCAGCTGATTTACGAGGCCATCCGGCAACTGAACATCGAGGAACGTCCTGCCGACCTCTACACCATCACCGAGGAACTGAAGAAGAACGAAACCCTGGAGTCGGCGGGTGGAATGCCCTATCTTGTCCAGCTCAGCAACGAGATGGCAAGCGGTGACCATGTGGAATACCATGCCCGCATCATCGCACAGAAAGCCACGGCACGCCAGCTGATTTCCTATACGGCAAACATCCAGAACAAGGCCTTCGACCCCACGACCGACGTCGACAAACTGATGCAGGAGGCCGAGGGCAGCCTCTTCGAACTCTCGCAGAAAAACCTGAAAAAGGACTATGTGCAGATCGATACCGTCATCAATGCTGCATACGACATGCTCCACAAGGCTTCGAAGCGCGTCGACGGTATGAGCGGTACGGCAAGCGGCTTCTACGCGCTCGACAAGATGACATCCGGATGGCAGAATTCCGACCTCATCATCCTTGCCGCACGTCCTGCCATGGGAAAAACGGCTTTCGCACTCTCCATGGCAAAGAACATCGCCATCGACCAGGGGATACCCATGGCACTCTTCTCGCTCGAAATGAGCGATGTGCAGCTCGTGAACCGTCTGATTGTCAATACCTGCGAAATCAAGGGCGAAAAAATAAAGTCCGGACAACTCGAGCCGCACGAATGGATGCAGCTCGACAACAAGATTACCGACCTCTACGGCAAACCCCTGTACATCGACGACACGCCTTCGCTCTCCGTATTCGAACTCAGGACCAAGGCACGGCGACTGGTGCGCGAACATGGCGTGCGTATCATCATGATCGACTACCTGCAACTCATGAATGCATCGGGAATGAACTTCAACAGCCGCCAGGAGGAGGTCTCCACCATAAGCCGTTCGCTCAAGGGACTTGCCAAAGAGCTCGACATCCCCATCATCGCCCTTTCGCAGCTCAACCGTGGTGTAGAAAACCGTACCGGCGAGGGTGTCGATGGCAAACGGCCGCAACTCAGCGACCTCCGCGAATCGGGAGCCATAGAGCAGGATGCCGATATGGTGCTCTTCATACACCGACCGGAATACTACCATATCTACAAAAGCGAAAACGGCGAGGACCTGCGCGGCAAAGCCATCATCATCATCGCCAAGCACCGTAACGGTTCCGTCGGCGATGTCCTCCTCACCTTCAAGGGGCAGTATGCACGTTTCGAAAATCCCGAAGACAGCATGCGCATCCCATTGCCTGGCGAGAATGCTCCTGCACCCGCAGCCCCGCCCGTATCAGACGCTCCCGTTCCGCCCCCTGCCCCATTCTCCGACGAGCCTTTCAATCCCATGGAGAGCAACATCACACCGTTTTAGTTTACCCAGGGTGCCGCACGCTCTGCTCTTGCCCTACACATGCGAACACGGTTTCAGCGCAAACCCCTAATAGCGTTGTCCTTGTTGTCCTTGTTGTCCCTGTTGTCGTAAATATTTATCATTACCACAACAAGTTGTCGTATCAATTTTCCATGCGGACGATTTTTTAACGACAACTTGGACAACATATACAACAAGGACAACTTTTTTATGCGACATAAAACGTCGGCGGCAAACTGGGTAAAGAACCACCCACATCATCCTCAAAAAAAAGTTTTGGAAAAAAACCTACATTTTCTACACCCGCACATAAAAACCATAGTGTTTACAAGGGATTTCGGGTGTAGGATAGGGTGTAGGATTCCCACCGTGGTGTAGGATAATCCTACACCTTTCACCTGTTTCACCCACATATTTCACCCCATATTACGCAACAAAACCGTAGAGGAAAGTGCAGTTTCCTGCCAAAAGCAGGGGGAAAATGTACGGAAAACGCAGGGGAAAAGCATCAGAAACCGCTGAATCCTACACCGAATCCTACACCCCGAACCAAATCCTACACCCTATCCTACACCCGAAATCCCCTGTAAATGCTGGACATTTGAGGCATGGGTGTAGGAAATGTAGGTTATTTTTCATAAACTTTTTTTGTGGGAAGAGAAACAATGGTGATTACATCCTTCGTATGCTCGGCATAATCAAAGCAAGCATTGCTTCGCTCTCGCTAAACGATAACAGTGCGGAAGATGCAAAACATCGGACTTCTTTGGGCAAAAGTACGGATGTTTCGCATCAAAAGTACGGATGTTTGCCTCAAAGAAGTCCGATGTTTTCCGAAATCCAGACTACTGCTCCACACCGTTCACCACGGTGGCGGAGAAACTGCCGTCGGGATTGTACCATTTGCCGTTATACGGGCGGCTTTCCTTGAAGGAACCCTCAAAGCTGTTGCCGTCGGACAGGGTGTAGCGGCCCTTGTCGTAGAAACCGCCCACGAAGGTTCCAACAAACGTGTCGCCGGAATCAAACACCAGTTTGGCATTGCCCGAAGGATCTTCACAGAGGCCGTCTTTGAAAGCCCCGGTATAGGTGGAGCCCGGAATCTGGGCTTGGGCACTGTAGACGGCCTTGCCGTTTCCTTGTGGCAACGCACCCACACGGTCCTCGATGGGGCCGGTGTACTTGTAGGTGCGCATATTCTGCGGACCGCCATAGACGGTCATCGGCATATCCTTCACCTCTTTCATCGGCACGGTTTCCGTAGATACGGTACCGGAGGTTTCACCCGTTTCCTCCCCACCGATATTGCGGACGACAGCCCAAATACCGGTGGCGACAATAATCAATGCAAAAACCACCAGGATGCCTTGGAGCACCCGTAAGGACTGCGTTTTCGCGGGCTTGGTAGCGGTGGTCGGTGTGGCCTTCTCATTACCTTGTCTTTGCGGTCTTTGCGCACCCTCACGTACCTTCGTCCGTGTGGAATCGTCGTCCGTTACGGGTGTTTCGTGCACCACCTCTTTCGGTGGCACGCTGTCACCGCCTTCCTTCAGGAATTCCGTCACCTGTTCCACGTTTTGCGGGCGCATGGTACGGTTGGGCTTCATCAGCCATTTCACCAGTTCGCAGGTCTTCCGGCTGACGGCCGTGGGAAGTTTCAGTGCATCGTCGGCATTTTCGTCGATGTCGGAGGGCATGGGCGGTGTCTGTCGGGTGAGCAGGTTGTAGATGGTGGCACCGAGGGCATACAGGTCGGTCCAGGGTCCGAACTTCTCCATGTTCTGCTCCGTCTGTTCCGTAGGGGCATAACCCGGGGTGTACGACATGACGGACGAGGTGGAGAGCGAAGCACCGTCGGCACTCCGCAACTGCTTGCTGGCACCGAAATCGATAAGGAGCACATTCCCCTTCCGGTCCACCATGATGTTGGCAGGCTTGAGGTCGAGGTGCCACATATGCTGTCCGTGCACCGTCTGCAGCGCATCGAGCACCTGGGGAAGCAACTGCATCACCTCGGATTCCTGAAGCGGCAGTTCCGTCCGTTTCAGGCGTTTCGACAGGCTTTCGCCGTCGATGTAGTCCATCACATAGAAGGTGGTGCCGCGTTCGTCGAAGAGGTCGTGTACCCTGACGATATGCGGATTGTTCAGTTTGCGCAGGCGCTGTGCCTCCTTGCGGAACTTCTCGCGCTGGGCGTCGAAGGTCCGGCGGTTTTCGCTGAGACTGATGGAGACCTCGCCCGTCGCATGGTCGCGGCCGCAGACACCCTTGATGAAAAGTTCCTTGATGACCACCTTCTCGTTGAAGGCCATATCGTTTGCCAGATAGGTATTGCCGAAACCGCCCGAAGCCAGGTAGGCCTCTACGCGGTATTTGCCGCCCGAGAGCAGGGTACCCTCCGGCAACAGTCCTTCATGTTGCTGTTCGTTCATATGATTGTTACTGTATCATTTCGTAGGGTATGGAGGTATAGAAAAAGGAATTTCAATATTCCCTTTCACATGATGAAGGCAAAATTAACACTTATTTTCCATCAATTGTTGAGAATCCATAGAAAAAGTATCTCACAAGGTCGTGAAATCACTTGTATTGTACCGTAAAGCAAAAAGATGATAAAACGTAACACAGACATATAACTTGCGAAACATGAATTATATAATAATTCCCCGTGTCGTCAATGGACATCCGTGATTGTCCGTGTGATAATATAATTCTCCGTATCGTCCGTGGACATCCGCGATTGTACATGTGATAATATTCTCCGTGGCATCCGTGGACATCCGTGATTGTCCGTGTGATAATATAATTCTCCGTGTCATCC